>CAMHRJ010000187.1 GCA_946187475.1 uncultured Clostridia bacterium
ACGCCGGAGCCGGGGGTGATGCCCGTGTCCGTCAGCTGTACCGTCCGGCAGAGGCGCTCCGACTCCGCGCAGGCCAGGGCGTCCACCGCGATCACCAAGTCCGGCCGCAAATCCCGCACCAACCCCCGGACCAGAACCGCAGACTCCACGCCGGTGTCACCCAGTACCCCTGCCGCAATGCTGGAAACCGGTCGAAGCTCCGGAAAAGACCCGGGAAACTGCTGGTGCAGATGGCGGGTAGCCAAGACGGATTCCATGGCCCGAGGGCCGATGGCGTCCGGGGTGATGGCCCGATTGCCCAGACCGATCACCAGCACCGACGCCTCGGGGGAGAGGGGCTGCAGCTCCCGCAGCAGGCTAGACAGCAGCTCCGCCGCCTCAGCAAAGGCTGCGTCCTCCCGGCGGAGCACCGGGTCCAGGGTGATGGTGTCATATCGCCCGATTGGTTTACATAATTTCTTTGACGCTTCTTCATTTAAAATAGTAACGGTAGAGACCTGAAAGCCCTGGACGGTGCGCTCCCGGGCCTCGACGCCCTCCAGAGCGCCGGATGCGGTGCGGGCCTGGGCCTCTACGGCCAGATCGGTGCGGGGAAATGGATTCATGGCATACCCTCCCGAGAGATTACCACAAGATACAGTGGTTCAAATTCCATCATTCCACAAGCGAAAAGTTTTATACGCAAAAATGAAAAAAAAGCTTGCAATTTCAGTCGGTTGATGATATTATCTACAAATGCAGAATACGATGAGGAGGTGTCTACGAAACATGCCGAACATCAAATCCGTGATGAAGAACGACATCAAGTCCAAGGCGCTGAACGCCAAGAACAAGGCTGAGAAGTCCGCGATGAAGACCGTTCTGAAGAAGTTCGACGCAGCTGTTGTCTCCGGTGATAAGGAGGCCGCCAAGGCCGCGTTCCAGGCTGCCGTCAAGTCCGTTGACAGTGCCGCCGGCAAGGGTCTGATCCACAAGAATAAGGCCGCGCACCAGAAGTCCGCTATGGCAAAGAAGCTGAACGCGATGGGCTGATTCATGCAAAATAACGGGCATGGCTGTTTCAGCCATGCCCTTTGCATTTCATAGGAAACCCCCGTATGAGATAGAGGTATCGTCCATGAAAAAGAAACTGATGCTCATCATCAACCCCCAGGCGGGACGCTGCGGCTACAAGCACGATTTTGCCGAGGTCATGCAGGTCCTGTCCAACGGCGGATACCGCACCACGGTGTACTTCACCGAGGCCCGGGGCGACGCCACGGCCTTCGCGGCGCTGTATGCCAAGGACTATGACGTGATCGCCTGCGTGGGCGGCGACGGTACCCTCAGCGAAGTGGTGGCCGGCCTCATGCAGGTGCAGAATCCTCCGCCCCTGGGCTACATCCCCATGGGCTCCACCAACGACGTGGCCAACACCCTTCTCCTGCCGAAGAGCGCCGTGGACTGTGCCATGCGCATCGTGGAGGGCGAACGCCATCCCTTTGACGTGGGCGGCTTCCAGGAGAAGGACTACTTCACCTATGTGGCGGCCTTCGGCGCCTTCACCGAGGTGAGCTATGAGACGCCCCAGAACGAGAAGCAGGCCCTGGGCCACGCGGCCTATTTCCTGCAGGCGGCGGCCTATCTGCCCCGCATCGAGTGCTACAAGGCCAAGGTGGAGTATGAAGGCGGCGTCGTGGAGGGAAACTTCCTCTACGGCAGCGCTTCCAACTCCGTGAACGTGGCCGGCGGCGTACTGAAGCTGGACCGCCAGCTGGTGAACCTCTCGGACGGCATGTTCGAGGTCATGCTGGTGCCCAAGCCGAAAAGCGCCGGGCATTTCTCCCGTCTGGTCCACCGGGCCCTCTCCCGGGACTACGGCAACGACCAGGTCATCATGTTCCAGGCAAAGGAACTGACCATCACCTTTGAAAAGCCCGTGGCCTGGACCCGGGACGGCGAAGACGGCGGCAAGCACCAGGTGGTCCATCTGGTGAACCACCCGTCTCCCATCGAAATCATTGTTTAAGTAAGTAAGAAGGTGCCCACATGCAAAGAACCCGAATTTCCCAACTTTTCGCCGGCGCCGAGGCTTTCTCCGGCGCGGAGATCACCGTCTGCGGCTGGGCCCGCACCACCCGCGACATGAAAAACTTCGGCTTCATCGAGCTCAACGACGGCAGCACCGTCAAGTGCCTGCAGGTCGTTATGGAGCGGGAGAAGCTCACCAACTATGACGAGATCGCCCGCCAGAACGTGGGCACTGCCTTCATCGTCAAGGGCATCCTGACCCTGACGCCGGAGGCCAAGCAGCCCTTCGAGCTGAAGGCCACCGAGATCGCCGTGGAAGGCGCCTCCGCTCCGGATTATCCGCTGCAGAAAAAGCGCCACAGCGTGGAATTCCTGCGCACGATCCAGCATCTGCGCCCCCGCACGAATCTGTTTAATGCCACCTTCCGGGTCCGCAGCGTGGCGGCCCAGGCGGTGCACGAGTTTTTCCAGAACCGGGGCTTCGTCTATGTGAACACGCCCATCATCACCGGCTCCGACGCCGAGGGCGCGGGCGAGATGTTCCGCGTGACCACCCTGGACCTGGAGAACCTGCCCCGCACCGAGGACGGCAAGGTGGACTTCAGCCAGGACTTCTTCGGCAAGAGCACGAACCTCACCGTCTCCGGCCAGCTGAACGCGGAGAACTTCGCCCTGGCCTTTGGTGATGTCTACACCTTCGGCCCCACCTTCCGGGCGGAGAATTCCAACACCCAGCGCCACGCGGCGGAATTCTGGATGATCGAGCCGGAGATGGCCTTCGCCGATCTGGACGACGATCTGGAGTGCATGGAGAGCATGGTGAAGTACATCATCAACACCGTGCTGGAGCGCTGCCCCAGCGAGATGCAGTTCTTCAACTCCTTCGTGGACAAGGGCCTGCTGGACCGGCTGCACAACGTGGTGGACAACGAGTTCGGCCGCATCACCTATACCGAGGCCATTGAGAAGCTGCGCGAGAGCGGCAAGAAGTTCGACTACCCCGTCCAGTGGGGCATCGACCTCCAGACCGAGCACGAGCGCTATCTCACCGAGGAAATCTTCGGCCGTCCGGTGTTCGTCACGGACTATCCCAAGGAGATCAAGGCCTTCTATATGCGTCTGAACGACGACGGCAAGACCGTGGCCGCGGCGGACTGCCTGGTGCCCGGCATCGGCGAGATCATCGGCGGCAGCCAGCGCGAGGAGCGCTACGACGTGCTCACCGCCCGGATGCAGGAGCTGGGTCTCAAGGAAGAAGACTACTGGTGGTATCTGGACCTGCGGAAGTATGGCTCCTGCCGCCACGCGGGCTTCGGCCTGGGCTTCGAGCGCATGGTCATGTACCTCACCGGCGTCAGCAACATCCGCGACGTGGAGCTCCACCCCCGCACCGTCGGCAACGCCGAATTCTAAAAATTGGGGAAACGCCGAACAAATCGCCGCACGCACCTTGTCGGCATCTTTTCCCCCTGATTTTGTCTCATAATCTTGAAATACACAAAGTATTCCTGCGATTATTCGACTTTATCAGACGAAAAACCTGCTCGACAATCTGTGCACATCGATTCATTCAGCGCTTCCCTAAAAATCCCCGGAATCCTTCCGGGGATTTTTTGAACCGTGACACGGAAAGGAGGCTCCCATGGGCAGTTCCAAAGGTCGGGTGAACGTCCTTCTTCTGATTCTGCTGCTGTTCGGCGGCTTCACCTTCTTCATCACCGTCTGCATCTCCCATATGGCCGACCGCACCCAGGTCAACACCTTCAGTCCCATCGAGGGCACCGACTACGCCATCCGCTATTCCTCCCTGGAGCCCAACGGCCTCTACGCGGGCAGCGAAAACGTCCATACCCTGGTGGTGGAGGGCAATTTCGGCTTCGACTGGGGCGCGGCGCTGGAAGGGGATCGGCTGTATCTCAACGAATACAGCACCACGGACCTGGGCGTCATGCACAGCGATCTGGTCCGGGTCGATCTGAATACGAAAGAAAAGGAATGCCTCTTCTCCGACGCCATCCTCCGGGGCCGCTGCGCCTCGGGCGAGCTGGTCTGCGTCCGGGGGATGCTCCTGCCGGCCAACCAGCCGGAGACCAACGTCCTCTGCCGGTTCTACGCCCTCACCGCACCGGGCGTGCAGGATGGGGCGGAGGTGCTCTTCCTGGACCCCGCCACCGGGGAAGTCGTCTATCGGCTCCCGGACGCCAACGCCATGGGCAAGGGCTTTGAGGCGCGCTATCTGCAGCGTACGCTGGAGGAGGTGCGAAAATGAAATTCGGCATCGAAATCCGCCGGGAACACACCGGCGCCGATGTCGCCGTGGCCATGGGCCAGATCGCCGCGGGACTTCCCATGCTGAGTCTGGTGATCCTCTCGGGCTGGCTGCCTCTGATCCCGGAGAAAAGCGCCCTGTCCTATCTCTTCTCTCTGGGCGTCTGCGCCATTCCCCGCCTGGCCGCGCTGGGACTCTCCGTCCTCTATCGCCACACCGGGGGAGAGGTGCTCTTCTCCATGGTGCTGACGGCTGCGGCACTGGCCTACGGCCTCTGGATGCGGTCTCTGCTGCCCTCGAAGCGGGGCAAAACCGCCCGCGTCATCCTGGCCGCGCTGATGGCAGCCGATCTGGTCCTGCGGCTCCTGCCCCTGGGCTTTGCGGCCCAGTTCGGCCTGGCTGCGGAGCTCCCGGCCTTCGCCCTCCGGGCAGCCGGACTCGTGCTGATCCTGCTGGACCTCCGGGCCGGGAAGAATCCCAAACCCGCGGGAAACCCGTAACCGCAGGTTCAATTAGGAGTTTTTGAGCTGTTAGATAGAGCGCTGCCTTCCCCCTCAGGGGGAAGGGGGACCGCTTGCG
>CAMHRJ010000188.1 GCA_946187475.1 uncultured Clostridia bacterium
CCCGGAGGGGGAGCCAAGTGGGTGCGGAGCATCAACCATCTCAGCGCTAAATTCACATTTGTCGGCAGCGCCGACACGTTCAACTCCACACTCCTAACTCCACACTCCTAACTCCACACTCTGCAAAGGAGGAACCTCCCACAGATGATCGAACAGACCATAGAAGTAGACAGAATCGAAGACGTCATCAGCGTGTTCGGGTCCTTTGACCAGAATCTGCGCATGATCGAAGCGGAGTACGGCGTCCACGTCACCGACCGGGACGCGAAGCTCCACGTCACCGGCGAGCCGGAGAACGTCATGAGCGCCGTGAAGGCCCTGGGCGGCCTGCTGGGCCTGGCCGCCAAGGGGGAGGAGATCACCGAGCAGAACGTGCGCTATCTCTTCCAGCTGGTGCGGGAGGGCCGCGAGCAGAAAATCGAAGAACTGGCCGGCGACGTGGTCTGCATCACGGCCAAGGGCAAGCCCATCAAGGCCAAGACCATCGGCCAGCGGGCCTATCTGGACGCCATTGAGCGCAACACCATCACCCTGGGCATCGGCCCCGCCGGCACCGGAAAAACTTACCTTGCCGTGGCGGAGGCGGTGGCGGCCTTCCGGGCCGAGAAGGTGAACCGCATCATCCTCACCCGTCCGGCGGTGGAAGCCGGCGAGCGGCTGGGCTTCCTGCCCGGCGACCTCCAGAGCAAGGTGGACCCCTATCTGCGGCCTCTCTACGACGCCCTTTTTGAGATGCTGGGCGCCGAGACCTACGGCAAGTATCTGGAGCGGGGCAATATCGAGGTGGCGCCCCTGGCCTACATGCGCGGCCGCACCCTGGACGACAGCTTCATCATCCTGGACGAGGCCCAGAACACCTCCCGGGAGCAGATGAAGATGTTCCTGACCCGCATCGGCTTCGGCTCCCATGTGGTTATCACCGGCGACGTGACCCAGATCGACCTGCCCCCGGACAAGACCTCCGGCCTGAAGGAGGCCATGCGCATCCTGGACGGCATCGAGGACATCGCCATCTGCCGCCTGAGTCCCCGGGACGTGGTGCGCCACGCCCTGGTGCAGAAGATCATCGAGGCCTACGACAAGGACGCGAAAAAGTCCGAGAAAAAGCCGGAGAAGAAGCCGGAGAAGAAGCCGGCCCCGAGGAAAAAAACATGAACGAACTGACCTTTACCCGCAGCCGCGCCGGCCTGGGCTATCCCCAGACGGTACGACTGGTGACGAAAGCCATCGACGCTGCTCTGGCCGCCGAGGGCATCGAAGAGCCCTGCGCCGTGGAGATCCTGCTCACTGACGATGAGACCATCCATTCCATCAACCTGGAGCACCGGGGCGTGGACCGCCCCACGGACGTGCTGAGCTTTCCCCTGAACGAGCTGACCCCCGGGGACTTTGACCCGGATGCATGCGAATACGACTACGACCGGGAATGCCTCCTGCTGGGGGACATGGTCATCTCCATGGAACGCTGCGCCGCCCAGGGGGAGGAATTCGGCCACGGCTACGCCCACGAGGTCATGTATCTCGCCGTGCACTCCACGCTGCACCTGCTGGGCTACGACCACGAGGACGAGGGCGCGAAGAAGCAGCAGATGCGCCAGAGAGAAAAAGAAATCATGAAAACACTGGAGAAGAAACAATGATTACCAAAACCGCCATGATTACCATCTGCGGCCGGCCCAACGTGGGCAAGAGCACGCTGACCAACGCCCTGGTGGGCGAGAAGATCGCCATCGTCTCCAACAAGCCCCAGACCACCCGCAACCGCATCAGCGCGGTCCTGAACCGCGGCGAGACCCAGTTCGTCCTCATGGACACCCCGGGCTTCCACAAGCCCCGCACCAAGCTGGGGGACTACATGGTGAAGGTGGTGCGCGAAAGCGTCGCCGATGTGGACGGCGTGGTGCTGGTGGTGGAGCCCATTGCCAGCCTCGGCCCCCAGGAGCAGGTGCTCATCGAAAGAATCAAGCAGTCCGGCGCCCCGGCCATCCTCTGCATCAACAAGATCGATACCGTGGAAAAGCAGGATCTGCTCTCCGTCATCGCGGCCTACAGCGCCGTGCATGAATTCGCCGCCATCGTTCCCATCTCTGCAAAAAAGGGCGAGGGACTGGAGGAGCTTCTGGACGAGCTGGAGAAGTTTGCCGAGCCCGGGCCGCAGCTCTTCCCGGACGACATGATCTCCGACATGCCGGAAAAGCAGATCTGTGCCGAGCTGGTGCGGGAAAAGCTTTTGCTGTGCCTGGACAAGGAGATTCCCCACGGCACCGCTGTTGCCGTCACCCGCTTTGAGGAACGGGAGGACGAGGTCATCGAGATGGACGTGACCATCTACTGCGAAAAGGACAGCCACAAGGGCATCATCATCGGCAAGCACGGCGCCATGCTCAAAAAGATCGGCACCCTGGCCCGGGAGGACATCGAGGCCTTCATGGGCACGAAGGTCTTTCTGCAGACCTGGGTGAAGGTGAAGGAAAACTGGCGCGACTCCAACGCCCTTCTGCGCAACTTCGGCTTTACGGAGCAATAATTACCAGCCATATTTTCTTCCGCAAACGCAAAAGCTGTCCATGAGGTGAAGATCATGGACAGCGCGGACTTTTTTGAGCTTTTTCTGGATACCGGCGACGCCATGGCCTATCTGCTCTACTGCGCGGCCAGAGCCGCCGAGGCGGAGGAGATGCCCTCCTCCGCGTGAGAGAAACGGGGTACATTATGTATGAAACCATGCGCGGGCTGATCCTGCGCGAGGTGCGCTACAAGGAGTCGGACCGCATCCTGACCGTCCTGACGGACAAGGAGGGCATCCTCACCATGAAGGCCCGGGGCGCCCTGCGCAAAGGCAGCAAAACCGCCGCTGCCACCCAGCAGCTCACCTGGTCGGAGCTGACAGTCTTTGAAAACAAAGGCTACCGCACCGTCAGTGAGGGCGTCATTCTGGAGGCCTTCTCCGGCCTCCGGGAGGACATTGCCGCTCTGTCTCTGGGCGCATACTTTGCCGAGGTACTGGAGGCGGTCTCCGAGGAGGGCATGCCCGACGCAGCCGTCCTGCAGCTGGCGCTGAACAGCCTCTACGCCCTCAGCCGGAATCTCTGCGACCCCGCCCAGATCAAGGCCTGCTTCGAGCTGCGTCTCATGAGTCTCATCGGCTACGAGCCGGAGCTCACCGGCTGCGCAGTCTGCGGCGAGACGGAGATCGAAAGCCCCTGGCTCTTTCTGCAGGAGGGCCGCATCTTCTGCGGCCATTGCCGGGAGGCGGGCTCTCTGCCCCTGCGCAGCGACACCCTTGCCGCCATGCGCCACATCGTGGACAGCGACCCCAAGCGTCTGTTCTCCTTCACCCTGGGCAAAGAGGGCATGGCAGAGCTGGGCGCCCTGACGGAGCGCTATCTCACCACCCAGCTGGACCGGGACTTCCGCTCCCTGAGTTATTGGAAGAGCGTCCGCGACCTTTAATCGAACATGCGAGTATCCCCGGCGCAGTTTTGCACCGGGGATGTTTTATATTATGTAAACTAATTGGATCACCAATGCAGACAGCAGCCCGTGGAGCAGCTTGAACAGAATCGGCTTTCCCAGATGCAAATCCGTACCGTGGAGCACCGCCGCGGACTGGGCCTGGACGCTGAGTCCGCCGAAGCCGATCACGAAGGCCGCCAGGGCCACGTTCCCGGGCGTGGCTGCCAGTCCCTCCATAGCGCCCAGCCCGCTGCCCAGCTCCAGAACCCCGGTCAGCAGCGCCCGTGCGCCGGTGAGCTCCATGCCGAGACTGGCAGAGAGGTTTCCGGCCAGTGCGGCGATTTGCGGCCCCAGCAGCCCCGTCAGCACGCTGAACAGCACCACAAAGCCGCAGACGCTCAAAAGGGCATCCACGCTGGTGCGCACGGCTTCCGGCAGGGCCTCCGCCACGCCGGCCACGGCGATGTAGCTCCGCTCCCGGGGCGCGGTGATGCGCTCCTTTGGCGCGGTCAGCATCCCCAGCACTCCGGCTGTGAGCACGTGGACTGCGTAGAGCAGCAGACCCACAGCGCTGCTGTGGAAGATCCCGGAGCCCGCCGCGCCCACCAGAAAGGCGGGACCGGTGTTGTTGCAGAAGCACAGCGCCCGCTGGGCCTCTTCCCGGGTCAATGCCCCGTCCCGCCGGAGCTGCCCGATGGTGGCGGCGCCCAGGGGATAGCCCCCGGTGATGCCCAGCAGAAAGGCAGAGACGCCTGCGCCCTCCATGCCCCAGAGCCGGGCGGTGACGCCGCCCAGCAGCCGCCCCAGCACGCCGGGCAGTCCCCAGGCCCGCAGCAGGGCGGACACCACGAAAAAGGGCAGCAGCGACGGAATCAGCATCTCAAAACACAGCCGCAGCCCCCATCGGGCGCTCTCTGCCGCCGTCTCCGGGCAGAGGATCAGCGCCGCCATGGCGCCCAATCCCGCCAGCAGCGGCAGCGCCGCGCGGAGCTTTCTCATCATCCCATCGCCTCCTGCAAGTGGTATATGCGGGCTCCGGCGCATAAAATGCCTGGGAAAGAGGTGATGCCCATGGGCGGCATGACGGATGTGATCGACCGGGCGGCCAAGCGGCTGGAGATCCCGACCCTGGGTTTGGCGGGCGCGCCCCGCGTCAGCGTGACGGGCCGGGGCCAGCTGCTGGCGGAGCTCCACACGGGCCTGACTCAATACGCGGACGACTGTATTGAATTCACGGTGAAAAATGGGCGCGTCCGGGTCCGTGGCACGGGCCTGCGTCTGGAGGCCATGGACGCCGGCGCGCTGCTGATCTCCGGCGTCATCGCAGCCGTGGAGTTCCTTTGAGGAGAGGTTCATAAATAAGAGTTTACCGTTTGCACTGAAATAGAATTTGTAGGGGA
>CAMHRJ010000189.1 GCA_946187475.1 uncultured Clostridia bacterium
TCCAGTCCGTCAAAGGCCGCGCGGATCTGCGCCTCCCGCTCGATGATCAGCGACCAGCTCAGTCCCGCCTGCATGCCCTCCAGAATCAGCATGGCGAAGAGCTCGTCATCCTCGTGCAGGGGCTTGCACCAGCGCTCGTCGTGGTAGCGGATCATCTTCTCGGAATCAAATACCCAGCCGCATCGCTTGCACATGGCAGTACCTCCCTGTTTTTTCAAATAGTATACCGAATCGCAGGTCAAAAAGCAACGAAAATCGCCATGGGATTCTGCCCCATGGCGGGATTCGTTTTATTCTTTGGGCTGCACATAGAACGCCGTGGAGAGGCACTTTGCGATCAGCGTTCCGTCGTCGGTATAGACCTCCGCCTCGCAGACTGCCGTGGTGCGGCCGGGCTTGATGACCCTGCCTTTGGCGGTGAGGAATTCAGTGTCCTTGCCCGGGCGCAGGAAGTTGATGGAACCGTCCAGGGTGACGGTTATTCTGCCGCCGGAGCGGGCGGCCACGCCGCAGGCCACGTCACAGAGAGAGAAAATCAGGCCGCCATGGGCCATGTTCAGGGGGTTCATGCCCGCCTGGGTCAGCGGCACGCGCACCTCGGCATAGTCGTCGTCCACATCCACCAGATCGATGGCGTTGTGCTCGTTGAAGCCGTGATAAGCGTGAAACTGCTCGAACCACTTTTCTTTCTGCTCCTGCGTCATGGGAAAGCCTCCTTTATTTGGCAGGCACTATCCTATCACGTTTCAGCAGTTTCGTCAAAGAGATTTTCCCATTTGTTACCTCGGCGGTGACGGCATCGCCCTGCCGGAGGGTGCCGGAGAGCAGCAGCTCCGCCGCCGGATCCTCCAGCTGGGACTGGATCACCCGGCGCAGCGGTCTCGCGCCATAGGCAGGATCGTAGCCCGCGGCAGCCACCGCGTCCAGGGCCGCCTCCGGCACTGTAAGATGGACGCCGGCCCGCTCCATGCGCATGCCCAGAGCGGAAAGGAGCTTCTGGGCGATCTGCCGCAGCTCCGGCTTCGCCAGCCGGCGAAAGACGATGATCTCGTCGACACGGTTGAGAAACTCCGGCCGGAAGGTCTTTTTCAGATCCGCCATAACCTTGCGGCGGATCTCGCTGTCGCTCTGGCCGTCGGACTCCGGGTTCAGGGTGAAGCCCAGAGGCGTGCGGCTGTCGGTGATGGCCTTGGCTCCGGTGTTGGAGGTCATGACCACCACGGTGTTGCGAAAGTCCACCGTCCGGCCCAGGGAGTCCGTCAGCCGCCCGTCCTCCATCACCTGCAGCAGCAGGTTGAAGACGTCCTCGTGGGCCTTTTCGATCTCGTCGAAGAGCACCACGCTGTAGGGTCTGCGGCGCACCTGCTCCGTGAGCTGGCCGCCCTCCTCGTGGCCCACATAGCCCGGCGGCGAGCCGATCATGCGGGAGACCGTGTGGCGCTCCATATATTCGGACATGTCCACGCGGATCAGGGCCTTTTCGTCCCCGAACAGGGCCTCCGCCAGTGCCCGGCAGAGCTCGGTCTTGCCCACGCCCGTGGGGCCGAGGAAGAGAAAGCTCCCGATGGGCCGGTTGGGGTCGCTGAGCCCCACGCGGACTGCGCCCGCAACAGCGCGGACGGCTTCCTCCTGCCCCACCACCCGGCGGCGGAGGGTCTCCTCCAGCCGGAGCAGCCGGGTGCTCTCATCGTCGGTGATGGCGGTGACGGGCACCCCCGTCCAAAGGGAGACGATCTCCGCCACGTCCTCCCGCCGCACCGGACGGCGGAGTCCGGCAGAGCCGTTCTCCCAGGTCTCCCGCTCCTGTTCCAAAGCCCGGGTGAGCTTGCGCTCCTTGTCCCGGAGGGCGGCAGCCTTTTCAAAGGCTCGGCTGCGCACGGCATCGTCCAGCTCCCGGCGGCAGGTGAGCACCTCCCGCTCCCCCAGCCGCAGCCGCTCCGGCAGAGAGAGGGCCTGGAGCCGCACATGGCTGGCAGCCTCGTCCACCAGATCGATGGCCTTGTCCGGCAGCCAGCGGTCGCTGAGATACCGGACGCTGAGGGAGACCGCCGCTTCGATGGCCTCATCTGTGATGCGCAGGCGGTGATGCTGCTCCAGCCGCTCCCGGATGCCCTTGAGGATGGTCACGCTCTCCTCCGGCGTGGGCTCCGAGACCTGGATGGGCTGGAAGCGCCGCTCCAGTGCCGCGTCCTTTTCGATGTGGCGGCGGTATTCCTCCAGGGTGGTGGCGCCCACGATCTGCACCTCTCCCCGACCCAGGGCGGGCTTGAGGATGTTGGCCGCGTCGATGGCGCCCTCGGCGCTGCCGGCGCCCACGATGGTATGCAGCTCATCGATGAAGAGGATCACGTTCCCGGCCCGGTGCACCTCCCGGAGGACGGCCTTCACCCGCTCCTCGAAGTCGCCCCGGTATTTGGTCCCGGCCAGCATGGCTGTGAGATCGAGACTCACCAGTCTGCGACCCTGCAGCTCCTCCGGCACGGTGCCGGCCTCGATCCGCTGGGCCAGACCCTCGGCCACGGCGGTCTTGCCCACGCCGGGCTCGCCGATGAGGACGGGGTTATTCTTGCTCCGGCGGGAGAGAATCTGCACCGCCCGCTCGATCTCCCGCTCCCGGCCGATGACCGGGTCCAGACTCCCCGCTGCGGCCAGAGCCGTCAGATCACGGCTGTACTGGTCCAGGGTCTTGGTCTCTGCCCGGCGGACGGCAGGACGGGCCGCCGTCTGCTGGACGCTTCCCCGGCGGTCGCTGCGGCGGCCGAACACGTTGAGGATCTCGGTATAGATCTGGTTCAGATCGCCGCCGGAGGCCACGATGATCCGTGCCCCGGCGCAGTCATATTCCCGCACCAGACCCATGAGCAGGTGCTCCGTGCCCACATAACAGTGGCCCAGACGCCGGGCGTCCTCGGCGGCCAGCTCGATGACCTTCCGCGCCCGGGGCGTGAGTCCCTGCTCCGGCGCGCCGGGGACGCCTCGGCCCACGGTGTCCACCACCATGCGGCTGAGCACTTCTTCCGTGAGACCCTGCCCTGTCAGAATCCGGGCGCCCAGGCCCTCCTGCTCCCGGATGATCCCCAGCAGCAGATGCTCCGTGCCCACATAGCTGTGTCCCAGGCTAGTGGCCGCGTCGTGTGATTTTGTGATGGCGGTGGAGGCCCGCTCTGTAAATCGGTCGCTGCCGCGCATCCGATCCCTCCTTACTCCATGTCAATGCTCCTATAACTCCATCCTCACCACAGCGTTCGCTGTGCAACACAAAGCAGTGCTTTGTGTTGGGAAATTCGCATAAAATGCGAATTTCAGAGGATGACGTTGCAGTGCAGGAAACAGGATCATGGGTAAAAACCATGATCCTGCGGGCTTTGCCCGCTTACCTCCGCTTTTGCGGAGGTGTTTCCAAAACTATTATCGCCGATCCGGCCCATAGAACCTGCCGAAAATCGGAGTCCTGAGAGAATCTTTCCAGACGGGAACTTGTTTTATACTTCCGTCGTCTGATTCTTCGTAAGGAAAAAATCGCTTTTTACCGAAAAGAAAGGGGGTGATTTCAAAAGGCGCTTTCCGCGGATAGTTAGCCGACGCTAAGTTGAAAAAATGTCTATTTGGGTCTTGCTTTTTCAAAAAAATGTGCTACAATGCAGGCATAGAAACGTAGTTTCGATTTTTGCGTAATAGGAGGTTCATCATAATGGCATACGTGATTACTGACGATTGTGTCAAGTGCGGCGGCTGCGCTGCTCAGTGTCCCATGGAGGCCATCTCCGAGGGTCCCGACAAGTTCGTGATTGATGCCGACGCTTGCGTCGAGTGCGGCGCCTGCGCTGCTCAGTGCCCTGCTGAGGCCATCACGCTCTAAACAAAACAAACCAAAAAGCCCCTTCGGCTCCGGCCGAAGGGGCTTTTTGATTTGCGGGGATTGCATTCCATTTCGTGGCATCCGAGCCGCGAAACGCTACGAGGTTTTATAGAAACTCCACCTTGCCGGTGTCGATGTGGTACAGTGCGCTGAGGACCCGGAGGCCGTGGGCCTCCTGCTTTTGGATCTCCAGACTGTGTTCGATCTCAGAGACCGCATGGCAGACATTCTTGACGCAGGCCTCGGTTTCGTCCTGCTCGTCGCCGATGGCCAGGCTGATCTCGTCGGTGATGAATTTGATATAGCCGTCAGGGTCGTGGTTCATGGCGGCGTCCACCGCGCCGCAGCAGGTGTGGCCCAGCACCACGATCAGTTCCGTGCCCAGATGGCCGGCGGCATACTCGATGCTGCCCAGCTGATGGTTGTCGATGACGTTTCCGGCCACGCGGATGACGAACAGCTCCCCGATTCCCGCGTCGAAGATGGCCTCGGGAATTACCCGGCTGTCCGAGCAGGTGATGATGATGGCATAGGGCGCCTGACCCTGCACCGCAGTGCGCATGCGAATCTCCGCGCCGGTGTCGCCGATGGTGTGATTGCCGCTGCAGTAGGCGGCGTTTCCGCGCTTCAGGCGTTTCAGGGCTTCTGTGGCATTCATGGTAAATTCTCCTTTGCAAGTATCCGTCTGAAATCCATTCTACTTCCTCCCGTTTTTCCCTGTCAAGGGAGGCTCTGCACATTTCGGCAAAAGTCATGGGTTTTCCAGGGGATATTTCGTCGGAATTCCGTCATTGATATTGGATTCACATTCGTGTATAATATTGATAATTGTGCAAGTACAAGAAATGGAGCTGAAAACAATGGAAGAAACCTCCAGAAATTTTATTGAAGCCTTTGTGGCGGAAGACATCGCCCCCGGCGGCCGCTTCGCCGGTCAGACCGTCCACACCCGCTTCCCGCCGGAGCCCAACGGCTATCTGCACATC
>CAMHRJ010000190.1 GCA_946187475.1 uncultured Clostridia bacterium
TCCCGATAAATTCAAATTTGTCGGCATTACGCAAATTCCGCCGGGAAGCGGATGCTTCCCGGCGGAATCTTTTTTATTGGCTTACAGCACCAGAGAGGGCGCCGAATAGGTGCGGGCTGCCAGCTCCTGGTTGAGCATGTACAGGGCCCGGGCGTCAGAGCCGAAGAGCTTCATCTTGTTGATGTTGTCCGAGGCGTTCTGCTCCTCCTCGCCCTGCTCCTTCACGAACCAGTCCAGGAACTGCATGGTGCGGAAATCGTCCGCCTCCTTGGCAGCCAGGTAGATGGTGTGGATCAGGCTGGTGACATACTTCTCGTGCTTCAGGGCCTCCGTCAGCGGGTCCATCAGCTCGGTGTAGGTCAGACCGGGCTTGTCGATGGCCTCCAGGGTGACGGTTTGGTCATTGTTGTGCAGGTACTGATACATCAGCATGGCGTGATCGCGCTCCTCCTGGGCCTGAATCTCAAACCAGTTGGAGAAGCCGTCCAGCCCCTGAGACTTGTAGAAGTTCGCCATATCCAGATAGAGGTAAGCGGAGTAAAGCTCCTTGTTGATCTGCGTGTTCAGCAGGGCAGAAACCTTTGCGTCCATAGTTGCAGCTCCTTTCAAATAATCAGTCGATGGATTCGTAAACGAAGGCGTTGGGCAGCGTACGTCCGGCCTGCAGGACCGGGTTCGAGCTCTTCATGATGTAGTCGCCCTTGTACCAGATCATGGCGCTGGTGCCGCCGTCCAGGTTCATGGCCTGCATGCACTCATGCTCTGCCATGATGTCGGCGCAGTCGGGAACGCTGATGCCCAGGGAAACCGTGGGAAGTCGGCCTTCCACCAGCAGCATGATGATCTCATTGTAACGGCTCTGGCCCATGCAGGCGCGGGGCTGCAGATCGTTGAAGCCGCTGCGCTGGTCTACGACGATCTTGCCGTCCACGATCATGGCCGGAGAGAACTCCACCGCATCCGTGGTGGAGGGGTCCACCTCGTCCCAGACGTCCTTGATGTAGAAGCGGTTGTCCTCGTGCAGCTCCAGGCGCTTATAGCCTTCCGCCGCATGTTCGCCGTAAGCCACGCCGTCGCACATTGCCCAGCCGACGATGGTGCCGCCGTTGCCGACGCCGCCTTCATCCAGGAAGCCGGAACCGGTGACGGCAATGATGCCGTTGTGGGCAGCGCCGATCTCACCGGCCACCTGGCCGATGGAGCCGATGGTGGCGGCCGCCTGAAGACTCAGACGGGAGGGATCCTTGGCGATGACCAGAATGCCGCGATAGCCGCTGCCGGATTCCCGGCAGAGGAGCACGCCCTCATGGGCGTCAATGGCCAGCACCTGCTCGGACTGGATGGTGTGGATCGTGGTGCCGTTGTCGTTGAGGGAGGACTCGTTGATGTCGATGTTCTCCCAGCCGTCTTCCAGCACCTCAGGATGCTCGCGGACATAGTTGAGCATGGAATCGACGTCGATCTCCCAGAAGGTGTTGAAGAACTCGATCTCCGCCTTGCTCATGCCCTTGGTATTGGTCAGGGTGGGATTCTTGGGGCCGTCCTGGTCATCCGTTTCCCAGGCGGAGTTCACGCCCACCTGGCTCTGGCGGGATTCCTCCAGCTCGGTCATGACCTTGTCGATGACGCTGTGGGGAATGAAGTAAGTGGCAAGCCACTGATGGTGCAGGGTCGCCATTGCAGTCTGAATATAAATGGTACGCCATTTGGCAATAAAGGGATTGCTGGAGAACACTGCTGTGAAATACATCGCGGCCAGCACCAGCAGTGTCACCGCAAAACGCAGGATTCTGCGCCCGACGGTTTTCTTCTTATTCTTCTTTTTTCTGCGTTTTTTCTTTTTCTTTTTCGGAGTCGGCGTCGGGAGGATTTCCGGCTCGTCATCCGTCTCCACAAAGCCTGCCATCACCCGGGGCTGGTTTTCCGGCTCCGGCTCCGCCACGGTCTCCTGCCGTTTGCGCCGGGCCTCCATGCGCAGGGCCGCGGACTCCGCCATGGTCTTTTCCGGGAGGGTGGTCCGCTCGGCCGCCGCCTTGGAAATGGCAGCGCGCACATCCTTCGTGGAGGTGGACACCGCCGCGCGGCTGCGCTCATCCCGGGACATGGGGACTGGCTCCGGCCGAATGGGTCTTTCCGCCTGCAGAGGACGCAGGGTGGATTTTGCCGTAGTGCGGGCGGTGGTCGCCTTGGGGGCCGCAGGCTTCGGGACGGGCTTTTGCACGGGGGCGGGCTTGGGCTCAGCCTTCGGGGCGGTGACCGACGCAGGCTCCGTCTTTTTTGCCGGAGCAGGCTTCGGCGCCGGGGCTTTGGCAGAGGCTGCCTTCGGCTCCGACGCGGTCACGGCTGCAGGCGGAGCGGAAGCGGGCTTTTTCTGCACAGCAGGCGCTTTTTCAGTGGGTGCAGCTTTTGCTGTGCGCTCCTTCCCTGTGGTGGAAGCGGGCTTCTCCGTCTCCTGCGGCGAAAATTTACTGCTGAAGAGTTTCAATGGCGCGTAACGCTCCTTTGGTGTTTTTTCTCTCTTTCAAGACGCGATCCGTTTGAGAAAGTTTCTAAAGTCTTTCTGAAAACCGGCAGCTTGCTCAACTCCTAAGCTTTGCTCACCAATACAAGCAATATCCTCCATTCCAAAACAAAGCATAATGCTTTGTTTTGGTGAGGAACGCCAGAGGCGTGAGCGAGCTCGCGAACCTTGGTTCGGGAGCGAGGGATACAGAGCTTGGCGTGACGACGCTGCAGGGCGTTTGCTTCAGAGCGTCAGCTGATGATGGCGCCGGCCGGGATCTCGTCCGGGACCAGGCAGAGACGCACCAGGTCGCCCTGCTCGGCGCTGAGGAGCATGCCGTTGGACTCCAGACCTGCCATCTTGCGGGTGGGCAGGTTCAGAATCGCCACGACCTTCTTGTCCACCAGCACGGCGGGGTCGGGATAGAACGGCTGCATGCCGGAGAGGATCTGGCGGGGCTTGCCGCTGCCGTCATCCAGGGTGAACTTCAGCAGCTTTTCGGAATTCGGCACCTTCTCGCAGGCGAGGATCTTGCAGACGCGCAGGTCGCACTTGGCAAAATCGTCGATCTTCACGTTGGGGCGCACAGGCTCGGTGTTCACGGCGCCGGCGGCAGCCTTCTGCGCGGCGCTGATCTCCTCCAGAGCGGCCAGCTCCTTGTCCATGTCGATGCGCGGGAACAGGGCGTCGCCCTGGGCGACGGTCACGTCCGCCGGCAGCACGCCGAAGCGGCACAGGTCGTCCCAGACGATGGCGTCCGCACCCATACGGCGGGTGATCTCCGCGGCGGTCTCGGGCATGAAGGGCACCAGGAGGCCGGCGCAGATGCGGATGGTCTCCACCAGGTTGTAGAGCACTCGGGCCAGACGGGCTTTCTTGGTCTCGTCCTTGATGAGCAGCCAGGGGGCGTTCTCGTCGATATATTTATTGGCGCGGGAGAGCACCTTGAAGACCTCACCGATGGCGTTCTGGGGCTGGAAGGCGTCCATCTCGGCAGCGTACTTTTCGTGGAGCGCGGAGGCCATGGCGATCAGCTCGCCGTCCATGGCGTCGTCGCCCTCCTGCTCCGCGGGCAGGGTGCCGCCGAAGTACTTCTTCACCATGGCGCCGGTGCGGCTGACCAGGTTGCCCAGGTCGTTGGCCAGGTCGGCGTTGATGCAGCTGATGAGCAGCTCGTTGGAGAAGTTGCCGTCAGAGCCGAAGGGGAAGGTGCGCATCAGGAAGAAGCGCAGGGCGTCCACGCCGTAGCGCTCGGCCAGCAGATAGGGGTCTGCCACGTTGCCTTTGGATTTACTCATCTTGCCGCCGTCGATCAGCAGCCAGCCGTGGCCATAGACCTTCTTCGGCAGGGGCAGTCCCATGCTCATGAGCATGGCGGGCCAGATGATGGAATGGAAACGGACGATCTCCTTGCCCACAATGTGCACGGCGGGCCAGTAGTGATCGAAATCGTCATAGCGGTCGTTGTCGAAGCCCAGGGCAGTGATATAGTTGGACAGCGCATCCACCCAGACATACACCACATGGCCCGGGTCGAAGTCCACCGGGATGCCCCAGCTGAAGCTGGTGCGGGAGACGCAGAGGTCCTCCAGGCCGGGGTCGATGAAGTTCTTGATCATCTCGTTGACGCGGCTCATGGGCTGCAGGAACTCACCGGTGAGCAGCAGTTCCTTCACGGGCTGGGCATACTTGCTGAGCTTGAAGAAATAGGCTTCCTCCTCGGCATACTTCACCGGACGGCCGCAGTCGGGGCACTTGCCATCCACCAGCTGGCTCTCGGTCCAGAAGCTCTCGCAGGGCGTGCAGTACATGCCGGAATACTTGCCCTTATAAATATCGCCGGCATCATACATCCGGCGGAAAATGCGCTGGATGGACTTGACGTGATAGTCGTCGGTGGTGCGGATGAAGCGGTCGTTGGAGATGTTCATCAGCTTCCACAGATCCAGGATGCCGCCCTCGCCCTCGACAATCTTGTCAACAAACTGCTGGGGCGTGACGCCGGCCTCCTTGGCCTTCTCCTCGATCTTCTGGCCGTGCTCGTCGGTGCCGGTGAGGAACATGACGTCATAGCCGCGCAGCCGCTTATACCGGGCAAAGGAGTCCGTGGCCACAGTGCAGTAGGTGTGGCCGATGTGCAGCTTATCCGAAGGATAGTAGATCGGTGTGGTGATATAGAACGTATTTTCCTTGCTCATATTTCTGCCTCCTGTGAGTGTTAATTCGCGGTATCGTCCACAGGCGTGGGCGTGTAGACCTCATCCACGGGCGTGGGGGTGTACACCGGTGCCGGTGT
>CAMHRJ010000191.1 GCA_946187475.1 uncultured Clostridia bacterium
CAGCTTCGCCGGTCCCCTCACCCACCAGCTCGGAGATCTCGTCAGCTGCCTTCTGCAGGTTCCGCAGCAGGGCCTGATCTCGTACGATGGCGGCGTACTTCAGAACGTTAGCCGCCGTGGGCGTGAGATTCATGACCTCCATCAGATACTGCTGGGTCGTGTTCTCGTGGAACACGCCCCGCACCTTCATCTGCTCCAGAACGGTCACGGCGTCGATGCTCAGGCCGAAGGAGAACATGGAGAAGATGGTCTCAAAAATCTCGCGGTTGGTTTGGATATAAAATTCATCCGCCCGGACCTTGTTGATCACGTCCGGGATGCAGGACGGGTCGATCAGCATGGAACCGACAACGGCCTGCTCCGCCATGGCGGAATGGGGCGTCTGGCGGCCTAACAGCTCTTCCATGTGGTCACCCTCCTTCCGAATCAGAAATGATGAATCTGCGGACTTTGCCCGCTTACCTCCGCTTTCGCGGAGGTGATTCAGAAACTAGAATTACTCTTCTACCACAAGCACGTGGATCGTGCCGCTGATCTCATGACCCAGCTTGGCCTTGACATCGTAAGCGCCGTAGCTCTTGATGGGCTCAGCCTGGACGATCTTCTTGGAGTCAATGTCCAGATCGAACTGCTCCTTCAGCGCGTCGCTGATCTCCTTGGACGTGACAGCGCCGAAGAGCTTGCCGGAGCCGCCGGACTTGGCAGAAATCTTCACCTGCACAGCGCTGAGCTTCTCAGCAGCCTCCTGAGCCGCCGCTTTCTCCTTGGCAATCTGGGCAGCCTTGGCTTTCTCCTTGAGCTTATAGGCGTTCAGGTTGTCGTTGGTGGCCTCCATGGCGAGACCACGGGGCAGCAGATAGTTGCGGGCATAACCGTCGGAAACATTCTTGAGCTCGCCCTTCTTGCCCTGACCTTTTACATCCTGCTGAAAAATCACTTTCATGATGATAACTCCTTTATCGTTCTGTTTAAGTTTCGTATGTATCGATGGCGGTCTTGATCTTCGCCGTGGTTTCCTCCGGCGTCATGCCGACGCAGTGGCAGGCAGCCGCAGCGCGGTTTCCGCCGCCGCCCAAGGGTTCCAACACCAGCTGGACGTTCATCTCGCCAATGCTGCGGGCAGAGACGAAGGTGCCGTCCGCCACGGGATAGATAACGAAGGAACAGCTGACGCCTGCAACGTTCAGCAGCTCGTCCGCTGCCCGGGCCGCCACGACGCGGTCCTGTGGTTCCGTCTCCTCCACGATGGCGATGCCGGGCTTATAGATATGCGCGCTCTGGAGAATCCTGCAGCGAGCGATGGTATGGGCCAGGTCACTCTGCAAAAGCTTTTTGACCTCGGCGGTATCCGCGCCGCTTCGCCGCAGGAAGGCCGCAGCCTCGAAGGTACGCTCACCGGTGCGGATGTTGAAGTTTTTCGTATCCAGCATGATGCCGCTGAGTACGGCTTCCGCCTCGACTTTGTGGATGTCGTCCCGGTCTACCAGCTCTTCCATCAGCTCCGCCACCAGCTCGCAGGCCGAGGAGGCATAGGGCTCATGGTAAGAGAGCGTCGGGTTTTCAATATACTCCGCCGCCCGGCGGTGATGGTCGATGAGCACCACGCGGGTACAGCTCTCCAACAGGGCCTGGTCCTCCACCTGGCCGGGGCGGTTGGTATCCACCACCACCAGCAGCGTGCGGCTGTCGGCTTTGAGGATGGCCTCCTGAGGCGCGATAAACGCATCAAGATAAGTCTCGTCCCGCTTCAGCTTGTCGATCAATGCGCCGGCTGCGGTTTTGGTTGAGTCTGCAACGATTCGGCAGGGCGCACCCAGCTTCCGGGCAATACAGCAAACGCCGACGGCCGCGCCGACGGAATCCAGATCTGCGAATCGATGGCCCATGACATAGACCTTGGAGGAATCGGCCATGAGCTCCTTCATGGCAGAAGCCATGACGCGGGCGCGGACACGGGAACGGGTCTCGATCTCGCCGCCGCGGCCGCCGAAGAACTCAAAGGTAGCGCGGTTTTTCAGCACCGCCTGGTCACCGCCGCGGCTGAGTGCCATTTCCACACCCAGGGCGGCAAAATTGAAGCACTCTTCCAAATCCACGCCGTCCCGGCCAACGCCCACGGACAGCGTAGCACGAATGCCCACGGGATTGGCAATGGAGTGGACACCCTCCAGGAGCTTGCCGAACTTCTCGGCACGCATTTCATCCAGATACCGCTCCTCGAACACAAACAGATATCGGTCACGGTCATAATGACGGAAGAAACCGTGCTTTCCGTCACACCACTGGAGCAGTTGATCTTCGATAGCGTCGCGCAGTTCATTGCGCTTCCGGTCCGTGAGGCCACGAAACAGCTCATCATAATTATCGATGACAAAAAGCGCGATGCAGGGTCGGGAGTCCAAATACTCCTGCCGTGTGTTTTCGTAATCCGTCACGTCCAGCCAGTAGGTGATGCCCATATACTGGCCCTCCCCTGCTTTGGGCTGGACAAGATTGCCGTGAATCTGATACATCCTGCCGTTGTGCTCCAGAAGCTCCGGGCAGCGGCTGTGGCCTTCCATCAGCCAGCGGCTGCTGAAACCGGGCAGCAGGTCCGTGATGCGCATCTCCAGTGAAGGTCTGCGAATACCGCAGAGCTCAAAGAACAGTTGGTTTGCCCAAATCAGCTGCGCGTCCGCCGGGCGGAACACCGCCATGGGCAGCGGGAAATTCTGCAGGGTGCTGTTTTTAGCCGAATCTGTGTCGTAAGTGACGCTCTCGATATAAGCCAGCAGCTTCTTGCGCTGGACTCTGCGCATGAGCAGCGAATATACAACCAGCGCCAGAATGACGCCGCCTTCCGCCGCAGCCAGCCAGGGCTCGTCGCTGAAGATCAGCGTCGCCACGGCGAACACCACCAGAAATGCCAGAAACAGCCGAGAATTCGGCGTCAGCCCCGAGGGGATCTTGCTTGCGGCACTCTGCTGATTGGATTGTTCCGGACGCTTCGCCATATCCGCGCCCTCCTCTCCGATGGAGTAGAATCGTTTTACATAGTTTTAGAGAATATATTATAGCAGAAAACACAATTGTTGACAAGATAATTATTTAGTTAAAGTGATGCCGAATACGATTGACGCAAAAAACACCTCCCCGGTATCAGGGAGGTGTATTCTTGCGGGTATCGATTATTTGACGGTGAGCTTCGCGGCGTTGCTGGTCAGCGTTTGACCGGCGGTGTTTTTGATCACGCAGCGATACTGATAGTTGTTGCGCGACGCCGTCGCAGGCACCGTCAGACTGGCCGACTTATTGCCCGAGAGGGTGCTGTTCTTCCAGCTGCCGTTGGGCGCCTTGTACTGCCACTGGTAGGCCAGATCAGAGCCGGTCGCAACCACCTTGAACGCGGCGGTTCCGCCCGCGGAGACCTTGACATCCTTAGGCTGGGTCTTGATGCCAAAGACCGTGAGCGTGGCGGCGCTGGAGGTGATCTTCTGATCGCCGCATTTAACGATGCAGCGGTACTGGTACTGATCGCGGGATACCGTCGCAGGAACCGTCAGTTTGGCCGTCTTGTTGCCCGAGAGGGTGCTGTTCTTCCAACTGCCGTTGGGTGTCTTGTACTGCCACTGGTAGGTCAGGTCAGAACCGGTCGCAACGACCTTAAACGTGACCTTGCCGCCTTCCTTGGCAGAGACACTGACGGGCTGCGTCTTGACGGCAAACACCGTCAGCTTGGCAGGTTCGGAAGTCGCAGTACCGGCGGCATTGGTCACCACGCAGCGATACTGGTAGCCATTCCGGCCAACCGTCCCCTTGACGGAGAGCGTGTCGGTTTTATTGCCGCTCAGAGTGGAATTGTTCCAGTCCGAAGCGCCGGGCTTCTGGTACTGCCACTGATAGCTGAGTCCGCCTCCGCTTGCAGCGACCCGGAACTGCGCCGTATCGCCGATCAGCACCATAGTGCTCTTGGGCTGCTGGGTGATTGCGGGCTTGGAAACCAGAGAGATGGTTGCAGGGTCGGTGGTCACACGGTTATCCAGCGCGTCCTTCAGCACACAGCGATACTGATAGCCGTCGCGAAGGCTCGACGCCAGCATCGTGATGGTGTTGGTTCTCGCACCGGGCATCAAAGAGGCTTTCCAGACTTTGGAGGCCGGGCTTCTGTACTGCCACTGATAGGTCAGATTGTTGCCGGTCGCATCCACCGTGAACTGCACGGTATCACCGCGGCGGGCAAACACGTCCTGGGGCTGCTTTGCGATGTGAATCTTCTGGGAAGCCAGCACATTGCTCTCGTTGGTTGCAAAGTCCATGGCAGCCACATAGAAGGTATTCTGCTCGCCCACGTTCAGCTTCACGGTGTGCTTCTGACCGGGCTTGGCATCCGCGAAGGTCTTCGCCTCGGCAAGCTCATTGCCGTCCTTATCCACGGCATAGACCACCGCGAGATACTGATTGTCCTTCACGACCACGGTGACTTCGCCGGTCTGACGATCATAGTCGCAGCTTTCAATCACCGGAGCCGCGCCATCCACCACGCAGGGCACGGTATAGCCCAGGTACTTTCCGCCCTTGGAGACAATCTCCTCCGGCGTCATGCTGCCCAGCTCGTCCTCTCCGTAAGGCAGATTGGCGTAGAACTCCAGCACGACCTGGGTATCATCCGGAATCGCAACCGCTTTATCGCCGGAATAGGTGTCCATGCCTTCGAACAGGAACCAACAGTAGATGCTCCAGCCGTAAGTGGGATCATAGACGATCTTCCGGGCAAAGGGAACATCTTCGTAGCTGTAGATTTTGCCGGATTCAG
>CAMHRJ010000192.1 GCA_946187475.1 uncultured Clostridia bacterium
GGACGGTTCCTATGTGCTGCACCGGGTCTGGCGAACCGAGCCGGGGAAGTACTGGTTTCTCGGCGACGGGCAGGATATGGTGGAAGGACCGCTGCCAAAGCAGTGCGTCTTCGCCTATGTGACACGCATTGAACGCCGCGGCATTGCCGTCGGCCCCGATGACCGCATTTGGCGGTTTTTCGCCGGACCCTGGCGGTATACCCGGGGTGCCCGGCATAAGTTTTGGCTGCGGGTGTGGAGAATCCCCCACAAGCTGCGCAGCATTTTGGAAAAGGAGAAATGAACATGCAGGCATCGAAAGATTATCTGGTGCGCAGCATCGCCGGCGAACTGATCTTGATTCCCTCCGGCGCTGCGGCGCAGAAGTTCAACGGTCTCGTCACCGTCAACGCTCTGGGCGCGTTTATTTGGGACGTGCTGCAGCAGAGCGTCACGCTGGACGAGCTGGTGGAGCGCATCACGGCGGAGTACGAGGTGGAGGAAGCCACGGCTCGCGCCGACGCGGAGGAATTTATCTCCGAGCTGCGCCAGATCGGCGCTCTGGAGGACTGACTCTCCGGCAAATCTATCCCATTTTCCGACCCATGCGGCCGATAAACGAAAGACACGAGGTGCTTTTGTGAAACGTATTTATACCATTATCCTGATTGCGGCGGCGGTCCTGTCTGTGCTGGGCCTCGGCGGATTCAAGTTCTACCAGGCCCATTCCTCCGGCGGAGAAGCTCCGACGATCTTCTTTGATAAGGATGAGATCGAGGTGACCACCAAGTCGACGGACGCAGAGCTGCTCCAGGGCGTCACGGCCCGTGACGCTGAGGACGGCGATGTGACGGACTCCCTGATGGTGGAGCGCATTGCCTCTCTGGACGGCAAGAACGCCGTCACCGTGAGCTACGTGGCCTTTGACGCGCAGAATCACGTGACCCGGGCGTCCCGGACTGCACACTATACGGACTATACCAGCCCGGAATTCACCATGACGCGGCCCATGGTCTTCATGCCAACCACCGTCATCGATATGATGGATGGCGTCGGTGCCACGGACTGCATTGACGGGGACATTTCCGTCAAGGTGCGCGCGTCCTATGACAATACCGAGTCCGCCCTGCGGGAACCCGGCGAGCACAAGGTGGAGCTCACCGTGGCCAACTCTGTAGGTGACCATGTGAGTCTTGTGGTTCCTGTGCTTGTGACGGACGCATCACCCCGAAGTGATCAGCTGCCGCTGAAAGAATACCTGGTCTATCTGGACAAGGGTTCTGAATTCCATCCCACCGATTATTATACGGATGAACTTGCGCAGTCTCTGGCTGAGGATGCGGAAAAGCGGGGCAACGATCCGGACCCGCTGCAGATCGAGTCGAATGTCAACACCGCAACAGAGGGCGTTTATACTGTGGATTATAGAATCATTCGCAATGAGGAAGTCTCCGCGCAAACGCGGCTGATCGTTGTGGTACAGTAAGGAGGGCGGAGCAAGAAACATGGAAGAAAGACAATCCGCCGTAACGAAACGGGAGAATGCTGCGCTCCATCCGCTGCTGCTGCTGCGTGAGGTGGCGCGGAATTTCTGGGCAGTGCTCCTGGCTGCTGTGATTCTCGGCTGCTGCGGCTATGTATTTAAGGAAGCAAGCTTCACGCCCATGTATCAGACCCACACCACGCTGGTGGTGATGCAGGGCGGCTCCAGCTCGGTCTACAGCAACCGAACAGCGGCCAACACGCTGGCCAGCAACCTTTCCAAGCTGTTTAACGGAGAGCTGATTCGGCGCACCATCGCCGAGGAGCTCAACGTAGATCGGGTGGACGGCACCATTTCCGCAGAGACCATCTCTGAAACCAATCTGGTGGAGGTCGTGGTGACGTCGGATGACCCGCGAATGGCCTTCCAGATCCTGAAAGCCGCCATGGGGCATTATAACGATCTGGGCAGCCGCTCCCTGGGTAATATTTCCATCAGCGTGCTGCGCCCGGCCAGTGTGCCAACGGCACCTATGAATTATTCCGGCAGCAGAGGGTTTGCCAAGCGCGCGGCCCTGGTGGGCGCGGCGCTGATGATGGCGCTGCTGGCGGTCATGGCTTTTCTGCGTGACACCGTGAAGTCGGAAAACGAGGTGGAGGAAAAGCTCGACACCAAGCTGCTGACGGTGGTGCACCACGAGAACAAGGCAAAGACCCTCAAAGAACTGTTCAAAAAGAACAAGCGCGGCCTGCTGATCACGTCTCCCACCACGGGCTTCCTGTATGTGGAGACCCTGAAAAAGCTCCGGGCTCGGGTGGAGTATCAGATGAAGCGCACCGGTGCGAAGGTCATCATGGTGACTTCCGTTTCAGAAAACGAAGGCAAAAGTACCATCGCCGCAAACCTTGCGCTGGCCATGAGCCGGAAGTACAAGAACGTCCTTCTGGTGGACGGCGACCTGAAAAAGCCCGCCCTGCACAAGCTGCTGGACTATCGGGAACAGGACTTCGTTACCTTTGCTGAGCTCCTGCGGGGAAAATCCACCCTGGCGAAAACCCTGCTGGTGGACCCCAAACGGCATCTCTCCGCGCTTCTCAATCGAAAGGCGGAAGAGGATTCCCTGGAGCTGCTGCGCAGCGAGCGCATGAAACAGCTGATCGATGCCGCCCGGAGTCAGATGGACGTGGTCATTATCGACACACCGCCCATGATGGTCAGCCCGGACTCCGAGAGCATTGCCGAGGTGGCGGATGCCGCCATCCTGGTGGTGCGGCAGGACGCTGTGCCCGTGCGCATCATCAACGATACCATCGACGTGCTCAACGCCTCCCATGCGGAGCTGCTGGGATGCGTCCTGAACAATTACCGCATCACCGAATTCTCCGAGCAGGTGGGCTACGGCTATGGCGGTCGCTACGGCTATGGCGTGAAATACGGTTATGGCCGTACCGGCTATGGTACCGCTCTGGGCTATGGCTCCAAGATCGGGTACGGCTCAAAACTGGGCTATGGATCCAGACTTGGCTACGGTTCCAAGTTGGGCTACGGAGCCGGTGACGGAAAGGAGGAAGAAGCGTGAATCAGGAAAACACAGCTGCCTCTTCCTTTGAACTCAACCGCGCTGCTCAAATGCTGCTGCGGGGGTTCAAGCGTTTTTGGATTTATGGACTGCTTCTGACTGCAGCACTGACTGCTTTGATGGGGCTGCGGGCCTGGCGGCACTATGTCCCCAGCTATACTGCGTCGGTGACCTTTACGGTCTATACCACCGGAACACTCCAGGCCAATTCTCAGACCTATGACACCGCGACGGCGGAGCAGATGGCGAAAACCTTCCCGTACATTCTCACCAGCGGTGTCCTCAGCGATATTATCCGCGAAGACTTGGGTGTAACCAGCCTGCCTTCGATCTCCGCCTCCGCGGTGGATGATACGAACTTCCTGGACCTCAAAGTTACGGGCAGCAATCCGGACCTGTGCTATGATGTGCTCCAGTCTGTGATTCAGAACTACCCGAAGGTTGCTGAGCTGGTGGTTGGTCCCACGGTGCTGGAGGTGGTGGACGAAAGCGGCGTTCCCACCGAGCCCACCAACACCAGAAGCTGGAAGGGACAGGCGAAGCGCGGTGCGCTGATGGGCATCGCCCTCAGTCTGGCCGGGATGTTTGCCTATGGCTATGTCAAGGCGACGGTCATGGGTCGTGAGGATATGGAAGCCGCCACCAATACGAAGTACCTCGGCGGCCTTCCCAAGATCGTTCGCAAGCGCCGTTCGACGGAGAACACAGCGCCCATTCTGATCCAGGGAGAGGACAACCACAGCTATCGGGAGTCCTTCCGCCTGATTTCCATGCGTATGGAAAAGCACCTGAGTACCCATCAGCTCAAAACCATTCTGGTTACCAGCGCCATTCCCGGCGAAGGCAAGACCACGGTGGCGTTCAATCTTGCCTATTCCTTTAAAAAGCATGGCAAGCGTGTGGTAGTGATGGACTGCGATCTGCGAAATCCCTCTCTGTACAAGATGACCGGGCAGGAGATCTGCACCGGCGTGGGTGATTACCTGCGGGGAAAGATCAAGGACAAGAATGCTCTGAAGCAATTGATTCGAACGCCGGAAGGGCAGCATATGCCGGATGTGATCTACGCCGGCAAGCCGGGTCATACCTCGCCGGAGCTGCTGGGCAGCGAGCGGTTTGATGATCTGATGGAAAGACTGCGCGAGCAGTATGACGTCATCATCATTGATACGCCGCCGTGCTCCATGCTGGCCGACGTCAGCGAGCTTTCCGGTCAGGTGGACTGCGCCATGCTGGTGGTTCGCCAGAACTTTGCCAGCCGCAACAGCGTTCTGGGCAGTCTCATGACCCTCAGCGAATATGATATTCCCGTGGCGGGTTATGTGCTCAACGCCCTCTCCAGCGGTGCCGGAAGCGGCGGCTACGGGTATGGTTACGGTTACGGCTATGGCTACGGGTATGGTTACGGCTATGGCTACGGGTATGGAAATAAGAAAGGCTATGGCTCCTACGGAAGCTATGGAAAAGATTCAAAATCCTGAGTGGATTAGAGGGAAAGGAGCGGCCCTGTGAATCGGGACGTGAACCATCGGCGGTTGGTGCGCATTCTGTGCCTGATACTGCTGGATATTATTCTCATCAATAGTTCTGCCGTAATGGCGATTATTACCCGCTTTGACTTCTCTGCGGCGCTGGCGGATGATGCCGGCTACATGCAGAATATTTGGAAGTATGCTGTCATCAACACTGTCATGACGATCGCAGTGTTTTACATCCTGCGGCTTTATCACAGTGTGTGGGAGTTCGCCAG
>CAMHRJ010000193.1 GCA_946187475.1 uncultured Clostridia bacterium
CATCTTCGCCGCCTCGGCCCGGTAGGCCGCGGCCACGGTCTCATACTCCGCGTTGTAGCGGCCCATGATCTCGTTGAAGCGGGCGCGCAGGGCGCGGTACTTGGCGCGATCCCGGCGGAAGATGATATAGGTCTCGTTGTAGGGGTCCACGGCGTAGACCGTGCCGGACTGGAACAGCTGCTTCTGGGAATAGCCCCAGCCGTAGGGAATCACGGCAGTTTTCTGGCCGCAGAGGAACTCCGGCAGACGGTGGCCGTTGACGAAGTGGCCATAGAGCTTCAGCTTCAGGCCCGTGAGCCATTCGAACTCGAAGAGCTCGTCCTCGTCCACCATGGCGCGCACTTCCTCCGTCACCGGAGTGAGCACATTGTCCTTGGCCTTTTTCTCCTTCATGCAGGTCTCGCCGTTGAGCTGCTGGAGATACTCCGGTCCCTTGAGGAAGTCCTCCACCGCGTCCAGGATCAGATCGCAGCCCTTGTAGTTGAACTTGAACATCTCCTCCCAGAAGAGGTTCTTCATCCGGGTGATCACGTCGATGTCGGAGATGTGCTCGTTCATGGTGCGCAGAATCAGGTCATTGCGGTGGACCTGATACAGCTCCAGAGAGGCGGAGAACTTGGTGCTGAAGCCCTCGTGCCAGATGCAGATGCCGTTCATGGTGATGAACTTCGCGTGGTTGCGGATGGAATACTCCACATCGTCGCCGCGGATGAAAAACGGCAGGGGCAGGTTGTCCGGCCGGACGAACTGCATGGGGATGCAGCAGTACCACCAGCCCATGTACTGGTGGGCGTCCTCGGGCAGGAGCACCTCGTTGCGGACGGGGTTGCCCTTTTTGCTGAGATCATAGCGGGGCTTGGCGGGCCCGTGGGCGCCGTTGGGCCGGAAGAGGCCCACATCCTCGTGCTGGATGTTCCGCTGGTGGATCTCCAGCATGGCGCCGCTGATGAAGTGGTCGTCAAACTCCGGTTTCAGCAGCCGCAGCAGCATGTATACCCGCCGGAAGCTCTCCGGCAGGAACTCCACATCGTCGTCCATAAGCAGGACGTGGGTGGGCCGCACCTGCTGGTCGATGGCCGCCAGCATGCCCCGGCAGAAGCCGCCGCTGCCGCCCACGTTGCGGTTGGGGATCACCTCAACGTATTCGTCGTTGAACTCCGCGGGATTGAGCGTAGCGCCGTTGTCCACGATCTTCCAGCAGAAATGCTCCGCCAGCTCCGGGTCGGAAAAGACGCCCTTATGCAGCAGCTCCCAGTTCTTGCGGACATAGCGCTCCTTCTTGAACGTAGTGGTGGCCAGGGTCACACGCACGTCGCGCTCCGCCTCCGTCTCGGCCTCGGCGTAATAGCCGCCGTCGTAGATCACGCAGTCGGACACCGCCCGGAACACAAAGCCCGCCACGATGCACTCTGTATCGGAGGGAATGGGCACCGAGATGCGCTCCCGGCTTTTGAGCTTGTAGGTGAAGCTGCCCAGGTGGATGAGATGCACCTTGTTCTTCACGTCCACAAACCGGCCCACCAGCTCCAGGTCGAATTCGCCTTCGGCCTCCAGCGCCAGGGAGAAGTCCTCGGCGATGGTGTAGTGCTGCCATTTGGCGATGGAGCAGTTGTTGAAGTAGGCGGAAAAGTCATAGACGCCGGCGGCCAGGAAATACCCCTCTTTGCCGGGTCTGGTGGTGATGTTCCGCTCGCCGCGGTAATACATGGGCCGGGTCTCGCCCCAGACCACGCCGGTATCGATGAGGATCGGCTGCAGCTTCACGGTTTCCTTCATGATGTTTTCCCCATTTCTCTGTACTGTTTTGCCGCCTGGTTCCAGCGGCGGCGGTACAGCAGCGTCGCCAGACGCCGCAGCACCATATTGACATAGCGCGAGAACCGGCGGCGATGCGACAGCCGCTTGTGGTTGCGCTCCGGGTCCAGCCGCTTCAGCCAGCGGCTGCCCCGCAGGAAGTCCAGCATGCCCCGGATCTCCATGTATTCCGTGTGATAATCCGCCTGCCGCTGGCGCACGCCCAGCAGACTCCGCCACCGGCCCAAAGCCGTCTCGCCCAGAGCCTCCGGGCAGTGGATGGCGTTGACGATCAGGGGGTTTCGGGTATCGTAATAGCGGATCATGGGGGTCTGGCGCTTTTCAAAGGTCTCGTGCCAGACCTGGATGCCGTTCAGGAGGATGGGCGTGCCGCCGTGGCGCAAGCCGTACTCCACATCGTCACAGTGGAGGAACACCGGCAGCGGGTCCTGCTCCATGGCGAAGGCCATGTTGAAGCAGCAGAACCACCAGCCGCCGTATTCCGCGCCGGCGTTGTCGTTCATGGTCTCCAGCACCGCCGGGTCACTCATGTCCCATTCATAGCCCACGTGGGCCAGATCGCCGCCGTTCCAGATCTCCGCGGCGGTGTACTGCACATTCCGGTGATCGGTGCGGAACATCCGCCCCGCCACCATGTCGCCGGTGTGCTCCGGCACGGCATAGGCCAGCAGCGCCCAGAGGCGGTAGAGACTCTCGGGCAGGAACTCCACGTCGTCGTCCATGAACACCACGTGGGTGAGCTGCGTCTCGTTCTGGATGGCGCGAAACTCCTTCAGTCCCCGGGTGAAGCCGCCGCTGCCGCCGGTGTTGGGATTGTGGAACACCCGGAAGTCGGGTTCCTCCTGCAGCGGGAGCTCCGAACCGTTGTCCACCACGTGGACCGCCATGCGCCCGAAGAGCGGGTCAGCAGAATCGAAAAACCGGGTCTGCCGCAGCAGCGCCATGTTTTGCTGCACGGCCTGCAGCCGGTGATAGGTGCAGATGATGAGGCCGATCTTGACCGCCGGATTGCGGGGTCGGGTCTCGGTGCGGTATTCCGCCGAAAGGAGCTCCGCAGACTCCAGCGCCGTCAGGCGCAGGGAATAAACGCCGCTGCCCATCTGCTCTGCCGACGGCTGAAGGGTTATTTCACCGTCGCCCTCCCGGGCGTCGCAGACCTGAACCTGTCCATCGGACAGCCGCACCAGCTCCGCACGGCAGCGTCCCCGCACCTGCAGCTTCAGCTGCCAGTCCAGATTCCCGGCGTACCGGGTCCAGGTGCCGGCGTCGAAGGCGTTCAGGTAGGTATTGGTCTCCAGCACCGCGCCGGGAGAGAGCTTCGCCGTGCCGGGGGCGAGAGACACGTCGCCCCGGGTGCGCACATAGAGCGCCAGGATGTCGCTTCCGGCGGCGGGAATCAGATTGTCCTGCAGTCTCATGGGCGAATTCCTTTCTTCTCTCCTGCAAGAAGCCGCGCTCCGGCCCAGTGGGCCAGGGCCATGGCCGCCGTGTTGGAGGACGGCAGCATGGCGGCGTAAATCAGATCGATGAGGCGCACCCGGTCGCCGACTTCAAACACATTGCCGCTGCCCCGACGCAGGTCTGCTTCCTGGATGGTATATACTGCTTCCAGATCGTCCAGCACATCCAGGGCGGTCAGGACCGTCAGAATCTTGATCATGCTGGCCGTCTGCAAAAACGCATCCGCGCCGCTGTCCACGCCCGCAGGCGGATAGCGGGTCTCGCCGGTTCTGAGATCCGCCGCGTAGGCGTATTTGGCCGCGGTGACCCGGGCGTTCGGATCATCTCCAAACACGCAGTCCATCAGTTCGCCCATGGCGGTGAAGCGGGCCTTTTTCCGCTCCGCGCCCATGACCACGCCCACGATGGCAGTCCCGTCCTTTTCGCAGACCGCCGTCAGATTGTGAATCCGAAGGTTCAGCTTCTTGGACATGATGAAGCCGGTTTTGCCGCCCACCAGATGATAGCGGGCCTCCAGCTCCGGGTCGGTGACCGTGGTCTCCAGCAGGATGGTCCGGGGCGGGGCGTTTTGGATGGTGATTTCCCGGCGGCACGGCCAATCCGGGCCATGTCCCGGGGCGTAGACCGGGTGAACCAGTCATAGCCGCTGGGCGCGTTCACGGTGGTGTCTTTGGCGCCGAGGAACAGGGCTTTTTCGCCTTCCCGCTCCAGGAACCGCTGCACGCAGTCCTCGGCGGAAAAGGCCGAAGCGACTGGATATTCCATCGACGTCCCTCCTGTCCGGTGCTTTTTCATTATAATTTGAATTATTATAGCACAGCGCGTCGGAAAAGTCTATATACTCCCCCTTTTTCCCCAAAACGGGTACAATGGACTCTCCCCCGAAAACCATCATTTAGGAGTCAATCATTATGAATACACATCTGGATCTTTCGCCCGAGGTGGCCGCAGCGCTGGCCGAGGGCAAACCCGTAGTGGGGCTGGAGAGCACCATCATCTCCCACGGCATGCCCTATCCCAAGAACGTGGAAACCGCCCTGCGGGTGGAGCAGGCCATCCGGGACACCGGCGCCGTGCCCGCCACCATCGCCATTCTGGGCGGCCGGCTGAAGGCTGGTCTGACCCATGACGAGATCGAGCATCTGGGCAAGGCCGGCCGCAGCGTGGCCAAGGTCTCCCGCCGGGATCTGCCCGTGATCGTGGCCCGCAAGGCCGACGGCGCCACCACCGTGGCCACTACCATGCTCATCGCTCACATGGCGGGCATCCGGGTCTTCGCCACCGGCGGCATCGGCGGCGTCCATCGCGGCGCCGAGACCACCATGGACATCTCCGCCGATCTGGAGGAGCTGGCCCAGACCCCGGTCATGGTCATCTGCGCCGGCGCCAAGGCCATTCTGGACCTGCAGCTGACCCTGGAGGTGCTGGAGACCAAGGGCGTGCCCGTGATCGGCTACGGCACCGACGAGCTGCCCGCCTTCTATACCCGCAAGTCCGGCT
>CAMHRJ010000194.1 GCA_946187475.1 uncultured Clostridia bacterium
CGTTCTGCGCGTCGGGCTTGGACTTCACGCGGACGTTCTTCAGTACCTGGGGATAGAAGACGACGGGCGCGGCCAGCTCGCTCATGGGCTTCTCCTTGGCCAGCATGACTTCCATCAGCTTCAGGGCGGTGACGATGCCGTCGCCGGTGGTCTCGTACTTGGAGAAGATGATGTGGCCGGACTGCTCGCCGCCGATGCGGTTGCCGGTCTGGACCATGTTCTCATAGACGTACTTGTCGCCCACCTTGGTCTTGTCGTAGTCGATGCCTACCTTGTCCAGGGCCTTGTAAAGGCCGAAGTTGGACATGACGGTGGTGACCACCTTGTTGTTCAGGAGCTTGCCGCGCTCCTTCATGTACAGACCGTAGATATACAGGGTGTGGTCGCCGGTGACCACGTTGCCCTTCTCGTCCACGGCCAGGCAGCGGTCCGCGTCGCCGTCGAAGGCGAAGCCCACGTCGAGACCGTTTTCCACCACGAACTTCTGCAGATGCTCGATGTGGGTGCTGCCGCAGTCGGTGTTGATGTTGTAGCCGTCGGGGTGGTCGCTCATGACGTAGGTTTTAGCGCCCAGGGCGTCAAAGACAGCTTTGGCGATCTGCCAGGAAGCGCCGTTGGCCACGTCCAGACCCACCTTCACATCCTTGAAGCCGTACTTGCTCATGCTGATCAGGTGGCCGATGTAGCGGTTGCGGCCGGAGACATAGTCCACGGTGCGGCCGATGTCCTCGCGCTCGGCAACGGGCACTTCCAGCTTGCCGTCGATGTAATCCTCGATCTCAAGGATGGTCTCTTCGGGCATTTTCTCGCCGGCGCCGTTGAAGAGCTTGATGCCGTTGTCGTAGTAGGGGTTGTGGGAGGCGGAGATCATGATGCCGCAGTCGAAATCATCCACGCGGGTGATGTAGGCCACGCTGGGCGTGGTGGTGACGTGCATGATGTAGGCGTCCGCACCGCTGGCCACGAGGCCGGTGCACAGCGCGTACTCGAACATGTAGGAAGAGCGGCGGGTGTCCTTGCCGATGACGATCTTGGCCTTCTTGCCCTGCTTCACGCCGTAGTACCAGCCCAGGAAGCGGCCGATCTGGATGGCGTGCTCAAAGGTCAGATTCTTGTTGGCTTCCCCGCGGAAGCCGTCGGTTCCGAAATACTTGCCCATAGGTCAGTCCCTCTTTTCCCGAATTTCGCCGTTGTCTCTGAAAATGCTGTTCTCCGGCACCACGCCGCGCACACAGCTGGTGGGATAGACATTGGAGTGACGGCCGATGATCGTGCCGGGGTTGCAGACGGCGTTGCAGCCGACCTCCACATAGTCGCCCAGCATGGCGCCGAACTTCTTGACGCCGGTCTCGATGTGCTCGGTGCCGTTGTGCACGATCACGAGCTTTTTGTCGCTCTTCACGTTGGAGGTGATGGAGCCCGCGCCCATGTGGGAGTAGTAACCCAGGATGGAGTCGCCCACATAGTTGTAGTGCGGGGTCTGGACGTGGTCAAAGAGGATCACGTTCTTCAGCTCCACGGAGTTGCCCACCACGCAGTTGGCGCCCACCAGGGCGCTGCCGCGGATGAAGGCGCAGTGGCGAACTTCGGTCTCGGGCCCGATGATGCAGGGGGCACCCAGATAGGCCGAGGGGAAGACCTTGGCGGTCTTGTGGACCCAAACGTGCTCGGAAACTTCCTCATAATCCTCGCCCAGGGTGGGGCCCAGGGAGAGGATGAAGTCCTTAATGCCCTTCAGGGCTTCCCAGGGCTAGGTGAACTGGGAGAGATAATCCTTTGCCAGGGTATGATCGAGATCAAACAGTTCCGGAATGGTATACATCAAAGGCGCTCCTTTTTCTCGATATCCAGGAAATACTTGTAGGTGTCCACGGTGAGCTCGCCGCAGGCGGCCTCGTCGCAGGCAATGATGGCGCCGTTGTGCATCTGCAGGGCGCTGCAGGTCCACTTGTGGCTGACGTTGCCTTCCACCGTGGCGGCCAGAGCACGGGCCTTGTTGTGGCCGTTGATGAGGATCAGCACTTCCTTGGAATCGGTCACGGTGCCGACGCCCACGCTCAGAGCCTGGGCGGGAACGGCCTCGGGATCACCCCCGAAGAAGCGGGAGTTCACGATGCGGGTATCGGTGGTCAGATCCCGGACGCCGGTGCGGGAGCACAGGCTGGTGAAGGGCTCGTTGAAGGCGATGTGGCCGTCCACACCGATGCCGCCCATGAACAGGTCGATGCCGCCGTAAGAGGCGATCTTCTCCTCATAGCGGGCGCACTCGCCCTCGGGATCGTCGGTCATGCCGTTGAGGATGTTGATGTTCTCGGGCTTCATGTCCACCAGGTGGTTGAAGAAGTTGTCGTGCATGAAGTACCAGTAGCTCTGGTCATGCTCGTGGGGCAGACCCAGATACTCGTCCATGTTGAAGCTCACCACGTTGGCGAAGGACAGCTCGCCGGCCTGGTTCATGCGGGCCAGCTCCTTGTAAACGCCGATGGGGGAGGAGCCGGTGGGCAGACCCAGCACGAAGGGACGGTCTTCCTTGTGGTTGTTGATCTTGTTTGCGATGTAGTGGGCGGCCCAAAGGCTCATTTTCTCGTAATTGTCCTGGATAACGACTCTCATATTGTTTAACTCCTTAAAATCAAATTCAATCCGCGTGTCCGGAGGACCTCTGTTACAGTGTTCATTCTGCTTTTTCGCCTCTCCGTTTCGACCCACGCAGGCCGTGGCAGCATCCGCCGAATCTTTCGATAACCGCCATACCTCGTCAACCCTTTCAGGTCCCGGCGCTAGCAAACGCTCCAAAACCTCCTAACTCGAGCGCAGCTTTACATAAAAAATTTTACTCCGGAGCCTGTGGTTTGTCAATGAGTAAAGCGAATAAAATTTGGTTTTAAATAGGTAATATGTTTAGAAGATTTCCAGCGCCGCAGATTGCATTTTTCTGCGAATGCAGTATAATGGGCCCAGACTATCATCCACAGGAGGAGAAAATGATGGAACTGAAACAGGCCGTTGCGGCCCATTTTGAAGAGCAGGTGGCGTCCCTGCAGGGACTGCTGCGCATCAAGAGCGTGGAGGCCATCGGCGAGAATCGCACGCCCTTCGGTCAGGGCACCAGGGACTGCCTGGATTACTGCCTGGACCTGGGCAAATCCATGGGCTTCAAGGCCGTGAACCTCCACGACCGCTGCGGCTATCTGGAATATGGCGAGGGCGAGGAAATGGTGGCCGTCCTGGGCCATCTGGACGTGGTGCCCGAGGGCACCGGCTGGATTCATGACCCCTATGGTGCCGAGATCGACGGCGACCGGGTCTATGCCCGGGGCGCCATCGACGACAAGGGCCCCATGATGGCGGCCCTCTACGCCCTTCGGGCGGCGGTGGAGTCCGGCGAGGCCATGAAGCGCCGGGTGCGCATCATCTTCGGCCTCAACGAGGAGACCGGCTGCGCCTGCATGCAGCATTATGTAAACTGCGGAGAGGAAAAGCCCGTCCTGGGCTTCACCCCCGACGGCGATTTCCCCATGATCAACGGCGAGAAGGGCATCGTCGGCACCCATTACACCTTCCCCCTGGGCGGGAGCATCCTGCGTTTCACCGGCGGCACGGCCCTGAACATGGTGCCCGCCCTGGCGGAGACGGTGCTCCGTCTCCCTGCGGAGCAGGCGGAGGCCGCCAGGGCCAGGGCAGGGGAGGGCGTCACGGTCTCCGAGACCGCTGAGGGCCTGCTCGTCACCGCTCAGGGCCAGAGCGCCCACGGCAGCACCCCGGAAAAGGGCGTGAACGCCATCACCCGGCTGGCGGCCTTCCTCTCGGAGCTGGAGCTGGACGCGGCCTCGAAGCAGCTGGTCAGCGCCATCGCGAACCTCTATCCCCAGGGCACCATCGGCGAGCGGCTGGGCATCGCCCTCCACGACGACGTCTCCGGCAATATGGTGGTGAACCTGGGCACGGCGGAGTCGGCCAACGGCCTCGTGACTCTGGGCGTGAACCTCCGCGTTCCCGTGACCTTCGGCGAGAAGGACTTCCACAAGCAGCTCACGGCGGCCATGGGCGGCCAGGGCTTCTATGAGCGGGATTACAGCTTCACCCCGCCCCTCTACATTCCGGCGGACGCGCCCCTGATCCAGACCCTGCGCCGGGTCTACGAGGCGGAAACCGGCCTGGACGGCGCGCCCATCTGCATCGGCGGCGGCACCTACGCCAAGACCATGCCCAACATCGTGGCCTTCGGCCCCATCTTCCCCGGCGAGCCCTGCGTGGAGCACGAGCCGGAGGAGTTCATCTCCCTCACCAGCTTCCGCAAAATGACGGAGATCTACGCCAAAGCTATCCTGGAGCTGGCCAACGCCTGAGCGCCGTGGCCCATCCCAGCCGCAAACCCATCCGCCTGCCGGATTACGATTACAGCACCCCCGGCGCCTATTTCGTCACGATCTGCACGCAGGACAAAAGATGCATTTTGTCCAGTATCGTCGTAGGGGAGGGGCTTGCCCCTCCCGCGTGCAGGCAGACGGAAATCGGTAAAACCGTAGAAAAAGAAATCCAGGCAATTCCCTCGCGTTATCCCAATGTCACCATTGAGAAATATGTCATCATGCCGAATCACATTCACATGATCGTGATGATTCACGCGAGCACGGGAGGGGCAAGCCCCTCCCCTACATTGCCGGACGTGGTGCGGGTGATCAAATCCAACAGTGCGCGGAAAACCATCGGCCAGAACCTCTGGCAGCGCTCCTACCACGAGCATGTCAT
>CAMHRJ010000195.1 GCA_946187475.1 uncultured Clostridia bacterium
CACATCTCCACCACCATGGGGAAAGAGTTGACGTTGATGGTGGCCCAGCCGACGCCCGCCAGGGCGAACATGAGGTTCATGAGCATGGTGGGACTGTCGGCGCGCATGAAGGCCGCCACGCCGAAGGCCACGCCCAGCATCACGACGCCGGCCAGGATGGTCTTTTTGCGGCCCACCTTGGAAGCCACGATGCCCACGGGCAGATAGGCCACGATGGCCGCCGCCTGGGCGATGATCAGCGTCAGGTTATAGTCCTTGTGCAGGATGTTGGAGGCGTAAACGGAGTACTTGGACGTGACCGCGTTATAGCCCATGAACCACAGCACAATGGAAAGCAGGATGAAAATCAGAGACTTCCGCTCCCCTGCCGAGAGGCCGCGCTTTTCGCCGGGCTCCGCATCGGGCTCGTCCTCCTCGATACCGAAGCGCTTGGAATCCTCGTGCATCTCCCGCACCAGCTTCGGCTCCTTGACCGTCAGCATGAAGATCAGCAGGGCCAGCAGCATGATGCCGCCGATGACGCAGAAATACTTGGTAAAGGGCATGAGGGAGTTTTTCACCGAGCCGGTGGCAAAGACCATGCCCAGGGCCAGCACCAGAATGCCGCCGGCGCTGCCCATGAGGTTGATGACCGCGTTCGCCTTGCTTCGCAGGGGTTTGATGGTAACATCCGGCATGAGCGCCACCGCCGGGGACCGGAAGGTAGCCATGCTCAAAAGCGTGATCAGCAGCAGGGCGATGAACAGAATCAGCGTGCCCGGGTGCTCATGGGTGATGGCCTGGACGCAGGCCTGACGGGCCGGCGTGACATAGTTGGTGTAGTCGGGGTTGGTAACAGTCTTGCCGCCCTCCTCGATCTGACTCTGGATGGCAGCGAACTCCTCCTCCGTGAACTGTTCGGAGAGAACGAAGGCCTCGCCGTCCGGGGTCTGGAGCTGGCTGTCCGCCTCCCGGTGGTAGATCTCCGTCAGGGCGGCGGGGTCGTCGATGGCGGAGACGGCGCCGATCTGCTTCAGCTGGGCCGCGTCCACAAAGCTCAGGGCAATGAAGGCCGCCACAGCAATGATGGTGCCCCACAGGATGAAGGGCGTCCGGCGGCCGCGAGGGCTCTTGCTCTTGTCCGAGATGGCGCCGAACAGGGGCAGCAGGAACAGCGCCAGAATGTTGTCCAGCGCCATGATGACGCCGGAGAGGCCCTGCTTCATGCCGAACTTGTTGGTCAGGATCAGCGGGATCGTATTGTCATAGGCCTGCCAGAAGGCACAGATCAGGAAAAAGGCCAGGCCGACCAGGATGGTACGTTTGTAATTGAGCTTCATTATGCACCTCAAAACGTGGGATAGGCTCATTGTACAATAATATGAAAAAGATTGCAACCAAAATTGACAGACCGATGAAAAAGGTGTTTAATAGAAGGGAGAGAATACCTTGAAAGAAGGAGATCAGGCCATGAAAACCGGAATCGTCCGCACTGCCGCCCTCTGTGCCTCTGCCGCTGCGGGGCTCACCGTGTGGCTCATCGCGCCCGGACACGCCACCACGGAGATGAAGGCGCCCTTCATGCACCGCAACTTTGCCCACCGTGGCCTGCACAAGCGGGACAAGTCCGTCCCGGAAAACTCTCTCGCCGCCTTTCGCCGGGCGGTCAAGGCCGGCTACGGCGTCGAGCTGGACGTGCACATCACCGCCGACGACCAGCTGGCGGTCTTTCACGATGACAGCTTAAAGCGCATCACGGGCGTGGACCGGAACATCGAAGACCTCACCATGGCGGAGCTGCAGCAGCTGCGTCTGTGCGGCACGGAGGAGACCATCCCCACCCTGCGCCAGGCCCTGGATGTGCTGGGCGGGAAGGTGCCGCTGATTCTGGAGATCAAGCGCGGCAAGCGCAACACCCGGCTCTGCCAGCTGATCCGCTCGGAGCTGTTCGGCTACAACGGCCCCGTCTGCATCGAGAGCTTTGACCCCACCATCGTCCGCTGGTGGTGGAAGCACGCGCCGGAGGTGCTCCGCGGTCAGCTTGCCCAGCCGCCGAAGGATTATAAGAAGGACGCCTCCCCCGCGGCAGCCTTCCTCTGCGGCAATCTGCTGACGAACTTCCTCTGCAGGCCCCATTTCATTGCCTACCGCATCGCGCCCAAGCCCTTCACCGTGCAGCTCTGCGACCGCATGGGCGCCATCCGCGCCGCCTGGACCAGCAGGGAATGGGCTCACGAGAAGGACTATGACATCGTGATCTTCGAGCGGTATAAGCCCGGGGTCTGGTTCCGCGCGAATATTGAATAAAACCTTGCGTTTTCGCGCAGAATGTAGTAATATAATATTCCGTAGCCCTTGACAAGGCTGCACTAGTTGGGGAGCCAGCGGTGCCCTGTTACCTGCAATCCGCTACAGCAGGGATGAATTCCCGCCCCCGGATAGGCGATTGATTGTCAGACTGCAGTAAGCAGCGATGAAGGCTCGGCCCTGCGCAACGGAGCCCCGTGAACCATGTCAGGCGGGGAACCGAGCAGCATTAAGCGGGTCCCTCCGTGTGCCGTAGGTCCACCGGGCCCGAGCCGGCTGCTGCAGTAGCGGATGGGTCGTCTATACAAAGGCGGGTGTGCAGTCTTGTCAAGGGCTACATGTCATAGTCTGCTAAAGCAGCCCATGACATGACTCAGGCGCAAAGCGCCTGAGAAAGATTTGATTCTTGCGAGGGGAATCCCATCACATAAAGATGGCACGACCATCCAAATCAAAGATTTGGGGTCTTTGCACACCCTCGCGCACCCCATAATAAACCGGGATTGTCCTTCTGTTCGGACAAGCTCCGGCGGCAAAATGGATTTGACTTTCTTTCGCGGCTTCCGAGCCGCGAAACTCTGCGAGGCTTTTTACTCCACATTCGGAGGTGAAACCGTGTATCAGGCTTTATACCGCAAATGGCGGCCTCAGACCTTTGACGATGTGGTGGGTCAGGCCCACATTACCGAGACGCTGAAAAATCAGGTGCGCACCGACCGGCTGAGTCATGCCTACCTCTTCATCGGTACCCGGGGCACCGGCAAGACCACCTGCGCCAAGATCCTGGCCAAGGCCGTCAACTGCGAGCATCCCGTGAATGGGAACCCCTGCAACTGCTGCGCCTCCTGCCGGGGCATCGACGACGGCAGCATCCTTGACGTGGTAGAGATGGACGCCGCCTCCAACAACAAGGTGGAGGACGTGCGCCTGCTGCGGGACGAGGCGGTCTATTCCCCCGCCAACGTGAAAAAGCGCGTCTACATCGTGGACGAGGTGCACATGCTCTCCAACTCCGCCTTCAACGCGCTGCTGAAGATTCTGGAGGAACCGCCGGAGCACCTGATGTTCATTCTGGCCACCACGGAGCTGCACAAGGTGCCCGCCACGATCCTCTCCCGCTGCCAGCGGCACAGCTTCAAGCGCATCGCCGCTGAGGACATCGCAAACCGACTGACCTACGTGGCCGGGCAGGAGCAGATCGATCTGCAGCCCGACGCCGCCATGCTGCTGGCCAGACTGGCCGAGGGCGGCATGCGCGACGCGCTGACGCTGCTGGACCAGTGTTCCGGCGACGGGCACGTCACCACCGAATCCGTCCGGCAGGCCATCGGTCTGGCCGGGCACGCCCAGACTGCCGCCCTGGCGAAAAAGCTGGTGCAGGGCGACACCGCCGGCGCGCTGGAGCAGTTCCGCGCCCTCTGGCAGGACGGGAAAGACCCCGCCTCCCTGCTGGACGAGCTGAGCGTGCTGCTGCGGGACGTGCTGATGTTCTCCGTGGCCCGGAGAGGCAGCGGCTCGCTGCTGTCCGGCGGCTTTGACGACAAGCTGCTGGAGGCCTTTTCCAAGGCCCTGACCCCAGGACAGCTGCTGAGTCTGTTAAACACGATTCAGGACGCCCTGGCCGGCATGGCCCAAAGCGTGAACCCCAAGCTCTCCGCGGAGCTGTGTCTGATCCGGCTGAGCAAGCCGGAGCTGCAGACCGACCTCCCCGCCCTGGCGGCGCGGGTCTCGGCCCTGGAGCAGGGCGCAGCCCCGGTGCAGAAAGCGGCCGTGGAGCTTCCTGTGGAGCCCGAGCCGGAAGTTGCTCCCCCGCCGGTGTTCGAGCCGGCCCCCGCGCCGAAGGAAGCGGACGTTCCCCCCTGGGAACCGGAGCCGGCCCCCCCGCCCGTGGAGGAGGCCCCGCCCTGGGAACCGCCCATGGAGCCGGAAGCGCCGCCCCCCTGGGAGCCGCCGGTGATGGAGGAGGCCCCTCCCCCGCCGGAACCCGAACCCGAACCCATCCCGGAGCCTGTACCGGCACCGGCCCCCGCGCCGGCGAAGGCCCCCTCGGACGTCTGGGGCGCCATTCTCGCCAATCTGCAGGGCCAGATGGCCATTCCTCAGTTCTCGATTCTGAAGAATCCCGATCAGGTGCAGGCGCGGCTGGTGGGCGACGAGCTCACCGTAGAGCTGGACCCCAGTCTGGCCTTCATGACCCTGGGCACCCCCGCCGTGGAGCAGAAAATTCGCGCCGCTGCCCGTGCCGTCACCGGCCGGGAAATCCGGGTGCATCTGCAGAAGGCCTCGGCCAAAGAGAACACCGACCGCCGGAGTCTGGAGGAGCTTTCCAAATTCGGCATCGTGTCGTTTCAATAAAGAAGAATAGATAAACATACAAGGAGGACACAACCATGGCAAAAGGCGGATTTCGCGGCGGCTTCGGCGGCATGAACCAGGCCGGTATGATGAAGCAG
>CAMHRJ010000196.1 GCA_946187475.1 uncultured Clostridia bacterium
TGGAGCAGGTGGCGTCCATCATGGCCACATAGCCGGTGTTTACCACCAGCTTCTGACCCTCTGCCAGATTATACTCCACGGCGCTGCCGTCCAGCTCCACGAAGGCGGTGCCGTTGCCGGAGAGCTTCTGCATGATGAAGCCCTCGCCGCCGAAGAGACCGGCAGCGCCCTTCTTCTGGAAGAAGACCGAGAGCTCCACGCCGCTCTCAGCAGCCAAAAAGCCCCGCTTCTGCACCACGACGCTGTGGTCCGCGTCGATCTCCAGCGCCCGGATGGAGCCGGGGACGCTGGAGGCAAAGGCGATCAGACCCTTGCCCTTGGCGGTGTAGCGGTTCTGGAACAGGGACTCGCCGGAGAACATACGGCCGAAGACCTTTCCCGCGCCGCCGCCCACGGTTTCCATCTGCATGTTGGAGCTCATCCAGCTCATGGCGCCGGCTTCGGAGATCAGGGTCTCACCGTCCTCCACGTCGCAGATCACCACGGGCATGGGCTCGCCTTTGATTTTATACTGCATGGTTCGTTCCTCCTTTTTTATTTGGTTCCATTCTATTATAGCAAATCCGCCGAAAATGGCAACGAAAAACCAAAAAGTTCTCCGAAAACCAGTTTTTTCCGCTTTTCATCCCCGAGAAAGGCGGCTTCAGGCCTTGCTTTTCGTCGGTTTTTACTGTATTATGTAAAGTTAGATTCTTATGATAATTTGCGGGGAATATGTTATGAACGAGCAATCCGTGAACACAAATCGCACCTTTTTTGAACGGCTGTCCCACGGCATCGTCCGCCATCGGAAGCTCATCCTGATCCTCACTGTGCTGGTGATGGCGCTGAGCGTAATGACCAGTCTCTGGGTCAAGACGAACAACGATCTGAAGGCCTATCTGGCTGAGGACAGCGAGACCCGCCGGGGCCTGCGGGTGATGGAGGAGGAATTCCAGACCTCCTACTCCGCACAGGTCATGGTGGAGGGCATCACACCCGAGGACGCCCAGGCGCTTTATGGGCAGATCGGAGAGACCGAGGGTGTGGCTATGGCCACCTACGACCCCGCCCGCCATTACAAAAGCGGCGCAGCCCTGATCTCCGTCACCTTCTCCGACTCGGAGGAGGAACAGGCGAAGGCCGCCCTGGATCGGGTGGAGAGCCTCTGCAGCGGGTATGAGACCACGGTCAGCACCGAGATCGGCTACAACGCCAGCAAGATCGTGCTGGGCGAGATGGGCCGCATCATGGGCATCGCCGTGCTGGTGGTGGTGACGGTGCTGCTGCTCACCTCCAGCACCTACGCCGAGGTGCTGGTGCTGATTCTCACGTTCCTGGCGGCGGCGCTGCTGCAGCAGGGCACCAACTTCCTGCTGGGCACCATCTCCATGATGTCCAACTCCGTGTCCCTGATCCTCCAGCTGGCCCTGAGTCTGGACTACGCCATCATCTTCTGCAACCGGTATAAAGAAGAGCACGCCCTCTACCCTGTGCAGGAGGCCGTAGAACGGGCGCTGAGCAAGGCCATCCCCGAGGTGGCCGCCAGCAGTCTGACCACCATCGCGGGTCTCACCGCCATGACCTTCATGAAGTTCCGGCTGGGCGCAGACATGGGCTTCGTGCTGATCAAATCCATCCTCTGCAGCCTGCTGACGGTGTTCCTGGTCATGCCGGGTCTGCTGGTGCTCTTCGGCAAGTGGATGGACAAGACCCGCCACCGCAGCTTCGTGCCCAAGATTCCCTTCGCAGGGAAATTCGCATGGGCTACCCGGAAGGTGATTCCCCTGCTGTTCCTGGTGGTGTTCGCCGGGGCCTTTTACATGAGCCAGCAGACCAACTTCGCCTACAGCGAGGAGCTGCTCATCACCCCCAAGGACAACCCCTATCAGGCGGCCTCCCGCCACATCAGCGAGGTCTTTGGCCACAGCAACACCCTGGCCCTGCTGGTGCCTGCGGGCGATTACGACAAGGAGGCCGCCCTCATCGACGAGCTCTCCGCCAGAGACGAGGTGGAAAACGTTCTGGGTCTGGCAGGCATCGACGCCATGAACGGCTACCGCATCAGCGACCGGGTGAACGCATCGGAGTTTGCAGCCCTGGCCAATCTGGACGCCACCTCCTCCCAGGCCCTCTTTGCCTACTATGCCGGCATGCACGGGGAGGAAGATCAGGTGGCGATGAGCCCAGCAGAATACCGGGTGCCGCTGATCGATCTGTTTCTGTTCCTGCGGGACGCTGCAGCCGATGGCACCCTGCCCATTGACGAGAGCCAGCAGGCGCTGATCGACAGTCTGTACAACAAGCTCACCCTGGCCCGGAACCAGCTCCAGGGCGATCACTACAGCCGCATCGTCCTGACGCTGAAGCTGCCGGTGGACGGCGCCGCCACCTTCGCCTTCCTGGACGAGATCCACGTCATCGCCGGTCAGTATTACGATGCGGGAGACGTGATCACCGTGGGCAGCGCCACCAGCTCCCGGGACTTCCAGGAAGCCTTCTCCCAGGATAACCTGGTGGTGACGCTGATGAGTCTGCTGCTGGTCATGCTCATCCTGCTTTTGACCTTCCGGTCTCTGGGCATGCCGTTGATGCTGATTCTGGTGATCCAGGGCAGCATCTGCCTGAACTTCACCATTGCCAAGCTCCTTGGCAGCTACGTCTTCTTCATGTGCTATCTGATCGTCACGGCCATCCAGATGGGCGCGAACATCGACTACGCCATCGTTATCTCCAGCCGGTTCCGGGAGCTCCGGGGCGAGGGCATGCCCTCTCGTGAGGCCATGATCGAGACGCTGAACTTCGCCTTCCCCACGGTGATGACCTCCGGCGTCATCATGATCACCGCCGGCCTGCTCATCGGCCAGATGGTGTCCGAGGCGGTCATCGCCGGCATGGGCCACTATGTGGGCACCGGCACGATCATCACCCTCATCCTGGTGCTGTTCGTACTGCCCCAGGTGCTGCTGCTGGGCGAGGGCTTCGCGGAAAAGACCCGGCTGCGGATGCGCCGGCACTCCGGCGAAAAGGCCCGGCGGGTCCTGTGCGGTCTGCTGGCCGCCGCAGGCGCCTTCTCCCTGGTGGTGGCGCCCATGGGCCTGCTGGGCACCCTGGATGACCGCAAGGACGAGGAGGCCCAGTATGAGGCCCTCAGCGCCCAGGTGGACGCCCTGACGGCTCTGGCCGATTCCGTGGACGCCCGAATGGCCACTCTCTCGGACACCGCCTACCAGTTTGCCGAGCACGCGGTGACGGACGCCGTGGGCGAAGAAAAGCTGGCGGAAGGCCAGGCCCAGTACGACGCGGGCGCGGCCCAGCTGGCCCAGGGCCAGGCCCAGTATGACGCCGGCGCGGCTCAGCTGGCCCAGGGCCAGGCCCAGTATGACGCCGGCGTGGCGGAGCTGGCGGAGGGCCAGGCTCAGTATGACGCGGGTGCCGCAGAGCTGGCCGACGCCAAGGTGCAGTACGCTGCCGCTGAGCAGCAGATCGCCGAAGGCGAAGCCCAGCTGGAGGCCGCCAAGGCCGAATATGCCGCCGGCGAAGCGAAGCTGGCCCAGGTGAAACCCATCTACGACATCGTGCAGCCCCTCTACGCCCGGTATCAGGCCACCAAGGCCCAGTATGACGAGGCGGTGGCCAGCGGTGACACCGGGCGTGCCCTGCTGCTGCGAGCCTCGGTGGAGGCCCAGCGTCTGGCCTACGAGGGCCAGTTGGGCGGCTACTCCATCGAAACGCTGGTATCGGAATATGAGGCCGGACAGGCCCAGCTCCAGGAGGGCGCAGCCCAGATCGCGGAAGCGGAACAGAAACTGGACGACGGTAAGGCTCAGCTGGCTGAGGCCAAGATCCAGCTGGACGCCGGCGAAGCGGAACTCAACGACGCCAAAGCCCAGCTGGACGCGGGCTACAGCGAGCTGGACGACGCCAAGAACCAGCTGGACGCCGGACAGGCCCAGCTCAACGACTCCAAGGCTCAGCTGGACGCGGGCTACAGTGAGCTCAACCAGGCCGCAGCCCAGCTCCAGGCCGGACGCGCCACCCTGGCGGCCAACAGCCAGGCTCTGGAATCGGATCTGGACACCCTGCAGCAGATTGCCGACGAGCGGGAACGTCTGGACGCAGGCATCGCCATGCTGGCAGGCGAGACCTACGCCGACGGCACCTATGGCGAGATCCTGGCCAACACGAAGACCGCCCTCATGCAGAACCACACCCAGGCCATGGACGCCATCCGCGCCCGCATCGTCCGCTACGCGGCGCTGTTCCTGGCGGGCGTCCTGGCCCTGATCGGCGGCCTGCTTCTGCCCCGGAAGGGCCTGCTCCCCGCCCTGGTGGCGGTTCCGGCGGCCATCCTGGCCCTGGCCTACGGCAGCGGCGCGCTGCCCCAGACCATCGCGGCGGCAGCGGTGCTCATCACGGCGCTGGGGGCCATGCTCCTCCGCCAGCCGGAGGAACCGCAGACGGAAGCGCCCCACCCGGAAGCCCCCTCGACGGAACCGGCACAGGCGGAATAATCCAAATATAAAAAACACCCCCGAAATCCTCGGATTTCGGGGGTGTTTCCATTGGGTTTGCTTATTTTGCAAACAGCTTACTGAAGCCATCCGTGATCTTTCCGATGGTGGCTGCCTGCGCCTGAGCGACAGACTTGGCGGCGTAGCCCACGGTGTAGGTGGGCACGTTGTA
>CAMHRJ010000197.1 GCA_946187475.1 uncultured Clostridia bacterium
GCCATTGTAGCCCTTTCTTCGCCAAAATACAAGCATTTCCTTCAAAAAATTGAAAGATTTGTCGATTGGCCCGTGACGTGAGAGAAAATAGAAGTCTCTGCATAAATAATCCTTTTAATCTTCCAGATTCTGTGTTAAAATGGTAAAAAAATTCTTTTTCTGGAAGGAGCAGGAAGAATGAAGTGCACCATGGGGCTGCTGATCAGCCATAAAAACAACGAAAAGCGCCGGGCGATCCTGCCGGAGCAGATGGCCCAGCTGCGAAATCCCGATATGCTCTATTTTGAGACCGGCTATGGCGAATCCGTGGGCGTCTCGGATGCGGAGTACATCGCCGCCGGCGCCCACGTGGTCTCCCGGGAGGAGGCCATGGCCTGCGACATCATCGCCGACGTGAAGCTGGGTGACGCGGACTATCTGGACCAGGTGGCCGACGGCAAGACGCTCTTCGGCTGGGCCCACGCGGCCCAGGGCGTGGCCTTCACAGACAAGTGCCTGGAGAAGAACTTCACCGTCATCGCCTGGGAGGAGATCTTCGAGGACGGGCGCTACATCTTCTACCGCAACCGGGAGGTGGCCGGCGAGGCGGCGATTCTCCACGCCTTCTGCAACTATGGCAAGATGCCCTACGACTGCAAAGTGGCCATCGTGGGCAACGGTCAGACAGCCAAGGGCGCAATGCGCATTCTCCATGGTCTGGGCGCCACGGTGGACGTCTATGGGCGGAAGCTGGAAACGCTCTTCCGCAAGAACCTGCCGGAGTATGACGTGATCGTCAACTGCGTCATGTGGGACATCTCCCGCACCGATCACTTGATCTACCGGGAGGATCTGAAGCGCATGATGCCCAACGCCCTCATCATCGACGTGAGCTGTGATCCCTATCTGGGCATCGAGACCTCCCACGCCACCACCATCAGCGACCCGGTCTACGACGTGGAGGGCGTTCGCCACTACTCCGTGGACAACACCCCGGCCATGTTCCCCTTCACCATCACGAAAGTGCTCAGCGAGGGCAACGCCCGGATCTTTGATGACGTGATCGAAGGCACCCTCACCCCCGCCCTGGAGGCCGCCATGGTCATCGAAAACGGCCACATCCGTTCCGAGAGCATCCGCAGCTTCCGGGAAGCCCGCGGCCTGCTGTGCAAGTAAGGGACACGCAACGGAAAACGAAAACAACGCCCTGCCGGAAGCAGGGCGTTTTAAATTGGTATTTATCGGGATGAGTGTGGATTATGCCGCACCTCAATCGTGCTCGTAGGGGAGGGGCTTGCCCCTCCCGCTTGTTACAGCTCATTCCGTTTTACACGGGAGGGGCAAGCCCCTCCCCTACAAATTCTATTTCAGTGCAAACGTTAAACTCCAATCTCCCGCTGCGATGCCGTTTGCCCCATTCGCAAAAAATCCCTTGAGCGGTCGCTCAAGGGATTTTTGTTTGCTCTTTAGGGATTTGCCGTTGCCGTCGGGGATGCGGACGGCTCTGCGGAAGGCGCAGCAGACGGGCTCGCCGTCGGCGCGGCCGTCGCAGTGGGCGTCGGGGTCGGCACCGGCGTGGGGATCGGGGTCGGCTCCGGAGTCACTTCGACGGTGGGCAGCTCCATGCCCAGCATTTTGGCAATGGGCTCCAGTTCGGGCTGGACCGTCTTGTTCCAGACCTCGACGATCTTGTCGCCGTCGTAATGGTCATAGAGCGCGTCCCAGGTGCGCTCCGGGCTGCCGCCGGAAAGCAGGCCAACGCCCAGGACCAGTTCGCCCAGAATCAGGATCACCAGCGCGACATAAAGAATGACTTTCCATGCCTTTCTCATTCCACCGGCACCTCCTTTCGGGTAAAGCGCACACCCAGCCGGGTCATCAGACGCACCCAGCCGAAGGTCACCGCGATCAGGAACCAGATGCCGAACCACAGCAGCACCAGCGCCACGGCAAAGACCGACGCACCGGCACCCAGCACCAGCAGCATATCCGCCACCACGGTAAAGCCGATGAAGGCGGAACTGATGACGCCGACGGCGCAGGCCATGGCGGCCACGCCGACCGCCAGGAACACCAGGCTCACAGCGAACAGGGCCAGGAAGATCGGAAGACCGATCACCAGACCGGGAATGATCAGATACAGGAACACGCGGCCGCCCCGGACGATCGTCTCAGTCTCAGGCTCGTCCAGGTCTTCCTCGGGGGCAGCGTCCGGGTCGAAGCTGGTCTCATCGTCGCTGGCGTCGGCACGACGCAGCGCTTCCGCCAGATCCGGAACGTTGGCCGCTTCGGCCTCTGCCTCGGCTTCGAAGGCTTCCGCCTCCGTCTGGGGCAGAGCTTCCTCCACAGGGGCAGCCTCGTTGAAGGCAGCCTCGAAGGCGGCCTCGATGGCGTCATCCGCCACAGGCTCCTGGGCCGGGGCTTCGCCGCTCTCCTGCATGACCACCTGCTGGATCTCCGCCAGAAGGGCATCCTCCGCCGAAGTCTCCGCGGGCACTTCCTCCGCAGCTTCCTGGGGAATTGCCTCCTCAAAGGCCGTCTCCGGCATCACGTCTTCCACGAAATCCGCCTCGGGCAGGGGTTCCGCTGCGGGCTCTTCCGCTGCAATCTCTTCCGCTGCAATCTCTTCCTCTGCGGGCGCTTCCTCAACCTGGGCTTCCTCGGCCGGGACTTCCTCTGCGATCTCTTCAACCGCGGGCTCCTCCGCCGGTTCCTCCGGGGCGGCCTCTTCCTCAGCCTTTCTGGTATCCGCATAGCGGATCAGGGCCACGGCCACCTTGGTGGGACTGCCGATCTGTTCGATCAGCGTCTGTTCATCCTCTGCGGCGTCGAACATCTGCTCCATCTGGGCAATCAGACGGGCGCGGGTTTCCTCATCGGTGATGAGCTCCAGCAGATTGCCGACCTCCGCCATATAACTCTGTCGGTTGATAAGTGTCACCTCCATTGCGGCATGCAGGGCATGCCTCTGGTTTTTCTATTATATTGCAACAACCCCGCGCGGTCAAGAGTCAAAATGCAAACTTCTGCCGATCCGGGGCTTTTTTCGCCGCAAATGCTTGACAACTATGGTTAGATTTACTAAAATACATTAGTTAACTTGACGAAAACAACAAGGAGTTTTTGACTATGGCAAAGGATAAAAAGGTAGAACAGATCACCGATATGGAGGTCGATTTCGCCCAGTGGTTCACCGACATCTGCACCAAGGCAGAGCTGGTGGATTACTCCGGCGTCAAGGGCATGTTCATTCTGCGTCCCTACGGCTACGCCATCTGGGAGAACATCCAGCGGATTCTGGACGACAAGTTCAAGGCCACCGGCCACGAGAACGTCTCCATGCCCATGCTGATCCCCGAGAGCCTGCTGCAGAAGGAAAAGGACCACGTGGAGGGCTTTGCCCCCGAGTGCGCCTGGGTCACCATGGGCGGCAGCGAGGAACTGCCCGAGAAGCTCTGTGTCCGCCCCACCAGCGAGACGCTGTTCTGCGAGCACTGGAGCCACATCGTCCACAGCTGGCGTGACCTGCCCTGCCTGTACAACCAGTGGTGCAGTGTCATGCGCTGGGAAAAGACCACCCGTCCCTTCCTGCGGGGCCGTGAGTTCCTCTGGCAGGAGGGCCACACCCTCCACGCCACCGAGGAGGAGGCCCGGGCCGAGACCCTCCAAATGCTGGAGATTTACGCCGAGACGCTGGAGAAGGAAATGGCCATGCCCGTCATCCGCGGCAACAAGACCGACAAGGAGAAGTTCGCCGGCGCGGAGAACACCTACACGGTGGAGTGCATGATGCACGACCACAAGGCCCTCCAGAGCGGCACCAGCCACTACTTCGGCGACGGCTTTGCCAAGGCCTTTGACATTGCCTACACCGACAAGGAGAACAAGCTCGTCGCGCCCCACGAGACCAGCTGGGGCATGTCCACCCGCGTCATCGGCGGTCTGATCATGACCCACGGCGACAACAGCGGTCTGGTGCTGCCTCCCCACATCGCGCCGATCCAGGTCATCGTGCTGCCCATCGCGGCCCACAAGCCCGGCGTCACCGAGAAAGCTGAGGAGCTGGTGGCCCGTCTGAAGGCTCTGGGCATCCGCGTGAAGGGCGACTTCAGCGACAACAGCCCCGGCTGGAAGTTCGCCAACTGGGAGATGAAGGGCGTGCCCCTGCGCGTGGAGATCGGTCCCAAGGACATGGAGCAGGGCCACTGCATGGCCGTCCGGCGTGACAACGGCGAGAAGATCGTCGTGAGCCTGGACGAGCTGGAAGCGCGCATCCCCGCGCTGCTGGAGGATGTGCAGCAGGGTCTGTTCGACAAGGCCAAGGCCAACCTGGACAGCCACATCTTTGCGGCCCAGACCATCGAGGAGGCCAAGGCGCTTCAGGAAGAGCACGGCGGCTTCATCAAGACCATGTGGTGCGGCGATCTGGCCTGCGAGGAGGCCATGAAGGAGAAAGCCGGCATGTCCAGCCGCTGCATCCCCTTCGAGCAGGAGCACCTGGGCGAGACCTGCGCCTGCTGCGGAAAGCCCGCCAAGACCATGATCTACTGGGGCGTCGCTTACTGAGAACGCAAACTACCACTCCCCCGCGCCAATCGGCGTGGGGGAGTTTTTTGGTGTGGGGTTCAAATTGGAGTTTAACGTTTGCACTGAAATAGAATTTGTAGGGGAGGGGCTTG
>CAMHRJ010000198.1 GCA_946187475.1 uncultured Clostridia bacterium
ACGACGTCTCGCCGCACATCCTTTTTCCACTCGTCCATAACTGCACCGCCTTTCTCCTCCATTATACCAAAAATCTCGTCCTTAGACGAGGTTTTTTGACAAGCTGAAAAAGACACGCTGGATTCCAGCGTGTCTTTTTGGTTTGGGTCTCGATTACTTGACCTGGCCCTGATCATCGACGGTGACGTGGTCGCCGGCGAAGTCAGCAGCGGTCTTGGTGATGTCGTTGGAAACGGTGACCTCACCGGAGTACATGGAGGCAACCAGAGCGGCATAATCCTCAGCGGAGAAGCCGTCGCCCCACTGGGTGCTCTCAGGCAGGCCAACGTAGTTCAGGGAGGCGTCCTCGCCGGAGACGAGACCCAGAGTCTCGATCTGGCCAGCGTAGGCATCCCAGTTGCCGGCGAGAATCTCGCTCAGCATGGTGTTGACGGTGGCAGCCAGGCCCTTCATGGCGGAAGTGACCGTCATGCCTTCGCCGTAATCGCCGTCGATGATGCCGGCCTGGTCGACGTCAACGCCGATGACCTTGCCGTCAACCTTGGCAGCAGCCTCAGCAGCGGACTGGTAGATGCCGCCGCCGCAGGCGAAGACGACCTCGGTGCCGGCCTTGTACCAGGTGTCCATGGCAGCGGTGATGTCGCCGTCGCCATAGAACTGGCCGCCGTAGACATACTTCAGCTCAACATCGGTGCCCAGCTCGTCAGCAGCAGCGTTGGCGCCCTGCACGAAGCCGTAGCCGTAGCGGATGACGGCGGGGACAGCCATGCCGCCCAGGAAGCCGAGCTTGGTGTAGCCGAGCTTCACAGCAGCGTAGCCGGCCATGTAGCCGCAGAGCTCTTCCTGGTAGACCGCGCAGTAGACATTGCTCATGTCCACATACTCGTCCAGGTTCCAGTTGGTGGGATCGTAGTCATACTCGCCGCCGGCAGCAGTCACGCCAGCCTCGAGCAGGTCGCCCAGAGCCACGTCCAGAGCGACGAACTTCACGTCGGGATAGTTGGGAGCAGCCTCAACGATGGTGCCGGCGAAGGCGTAGCCGGGCATCACGATGACGTTGTAGCCCTCGGCGACGGCCTGGTCGACCATCTCCACGCGGGCAGCGGTGCTGTCGTCGGTGGGCTTGTAGTACTTGAAGTCTACAGCGTTGCCGTCACAGAAGGCCTTGCAGGCCTCGTAGGTGGTCTGGTTGAAGCTCTGGTCGGTGATGTCGCCGTAGTCGGTGATCATGGCAACATGGTAATCACCGGCAGCAGCAGCATCGGCGCCTTCCGCAGCGGCGGAGCCTTCGGCGGGGGCGGCAGTCTCGCTGGAGCCGCAGGCGGCCAGCGCGAACACCATCACCAGCGCGAGAAGCAGTGCGATGTACTTTTTCATGCGTGTTTCCTCCATATAAAATTTTTGGTGGAACCGGGAAAACCGTTCTGTCCCGGTCTGCGGACAGTATACCACAGACCGGGACAGATGTGCAAGGAGCATTTATTACAAAAATATTAAATGTTTGTGAAATATGTTGGCCTTATGGGACATTGTCCCAATCATTGGGAGTTTCTGCCACTGCGCCTTTTTTCACGACCCAGCGGTCGCAGAAGGCCAGCAGACCCGGGAGAATCAGCAGGATCAGCAGCACGGCGCTGGTGGTGCCCAGGGCGATGGAGGTGCAGACCTGGGCGATGCTCTGGGTGGGGCAGAAGGCGCCCAGGATGGCCGTGACCACGATGAGAATCAGACCGGAGGTCATGATGGTGTGGATGCTGCCCCGGTAGGCCAGACGCAGGGCCTCGCCCCGGGGGTAAGAGGCCCGCAGCTCCCGATAGTTGGAGGAAAAGACGATGGCGTAGTCGATGGTGGCGCCCATGAGGATGCCCTGGACCACCAGCAGCGCCAGATAGTACACGTCATAGCCCTGCCAGCCCATGGCGGTGATGGCCATATAGACGCCGCACTGGACCAGCAGCACCAGCAGGATGGGGATGATGGCATTCCGGAAGGTCAGCAGCACCACCAGGAAGATGGCCAGGGCCGTGATGATGGACACCGTCAGGAATTCCCGCTGGAAGGCGGCGGCCATCTCGTGGACCATGGCGGAGGTGCCGATGAGCCAGGTTTTGCCCGAGAAATCGTTCTCCGCGTGGGCGTAGAGCCGGTCCATGAAGGCCGTGGTCTCCGCGGAGTCCTCGGGATAGAGGGTATAGATCACCAGGCGGGAATACTCCGGGCCCCGCATCTGGGCGGCGGCAGCATGGAACATGTCCAGCATCTGCTGCACCAGCGACTCCGTGCCCGAGCCGAAAACATTGGCGAACCGGGCGTCGTAGGCCAGGAGCCAGACCGCCTTCTCGATGGTGACGGTGTCGGAGCCGGCAGCCTCAAAGATCTGGCGGAGGGTGTCCTCGGGGATGCTCATGCTGCCGCCCATGCGGGAGACGGCCTCGCCCAGCTGCTCCATGGTCAGCGGCCGGTCAAAGGACGTCTGGTAGCAGGAGACGGCCCGGACGTTCTCGTCCGCCTCCAGCTCTTCCACCAGCGGCGCGATGGCGGCCTCGTCGGCGGTCTCATAGAGCAGCACCACGGTGTTGTCCGCCGGGAAGGTGTCCGAGAGGTCGTCCGTGAGGCACTCCGTGAAGATGATGGGCGTGAAGGTCCGCCAGACGGCGAAGCCCACAAACAGCACCACGAACAACACGGGGATGACCTTCCGGCCCCGGTCGCTCATCCGGGCCAGACCGTCCGTGGGCAGGGGGATGGATTTTTTCGCGGTTTTCTCCACCAGGCCGTCGCCCCAGAGGATCAGGGAGGGCAGGATGGTGAAGACGCAGATCATGCTGATGAACACGCCCTTGGCCAGGACGATGCCCAGCTCCATGCCGATCTTATAGGTCATGAACACCAGGGCCAGCAGGCCCACCACCGTGGTGAGGGAGCTGGAGGCGATGGAGGCGAAGGAGCCCGCCAGGGCCGCCTTCATGGCCTCGCGCTTGTCCGCAAAGCGGGGCTTTTCCTCCCGGAAGCGGTTCATGAGGATGATGGAATAGTCCATGCTCAGCACCAGCTGCAGCACCGGGCCGATGGACACGGTGATGTCGGACGTGTAGCCCAAAATCAGGTTCGTGCCCAGGTTGATGAGCACCGCGATGCCCACCGTCACCAAAAAGAGCACCGGCTCGAACCAGGAGCGGCTCATGATCAGCAGCACCGCCACCACCATGGCCACGCCGATGCACAAAAGCCCGAAGGGCACGTCGGTTTTCTGGGTCTCGTTGGAGCGGATGGTCAGGTCGTACTGCGCCAGCTCCCGCTGGAACACGTTCCGCACCACCTGGGAGCGGCTGTCGTCATAGCCGTATTTCGTGGTGACCACGAAGAGCTTCATGCCGTCCCGGTTGTAGTGGGGATTGCCCGCCTCGTACTCCACGTTTGCCACGTAGACGTGGCCCTGGATCGCGCTGAGGACTTCCGCCACGTTCTCGTCAGGCAGATTCCGGAAGGCGAACCGGTAGGCCGCCACCTCGGCAGAGTCCGGGAAGGCCGCCTCCTGCACGGCGACGCCCTCCCGCATGGGAGAGCTTTTGGCCAGATAGCGGGACATGTCGGTGTTGGTCTCCACCATGGGCCAGAGCACCGCGCAGACGACGGTGATCACCAGCATCACCGCCAGCACCACATACCGCCGATCCACCAGAAAATCAGCCAGCTTCTTCACGCACAGACCTCCAGAAATACGTTTTTTTCCAGTATAACACACAAGTGCGCAGGTGACAAAGGGAAAATGGAGATTCGCGGGGCGATTCACGCTTCGCCCGGTGTAGGATTCACTTTGCACAAAATGAATGCGTGTAGGGGCGGGGCTTGCCCCGCCCGCATGTTACAGCTCATTCCACTTTACACGGGAGGGGCAAGCCCCTCCCCTACGAGTTCTACCCAACAGAGTGCTAAAATCAAATATGAAACCGCCGCAGGATACCTGCGGCGGGTGGTCTCATGTTTTCTTCCTCAGCGCCTCCATCTGGGCGTGCTCCTCGGCGATGGCCTTGTGGAGCTCGTGGGCGGGCCAGGCAGCGTTGGTGGGCGTCAGCATGGCCTTCAGCTTCACCGTCGGAATCCGGCTCTGGCGGAAGCCCTCCAGAAAGGCGTCCAGCATGCCGGGCTGGAAATGGGCCATGACCAGCATCTCGTCGTCGAAGGGCTCGGCGGGGGCGAGATTTTTCGGCGTCTCGGCCACCCCGGCCAGCACGCCCACGGGCAGGGCGAATTCCGCCGGCTGGGCCACCCGGACCCGGATGCCCAGACGCAGACACAGCACGCGCATGCGCCCCAGCTTCTCCGGCTGGATGTTATAACAAAGAACCATCGGATTCATGGCGTTCACCTCATCATCAAATAGAGTGCTCCCGCGGCCTCCAGCAGGAAAATGGCCGGGAAACCCAGGGTAAAGAGCTTATGGCGGGTCTTGTGGCGGAAGGCCAGCATCCCCAGGATCCCTCCGGCGCTGCCGCCCAGCACCGCCAGGAAAAAGAGCGTGGCCTCGGGGATGCGCCGGGCTCCCGCTTTGGCCTTGTGCTTGTCCGCGCCCATGAGCACGAACAGCAGCAGATTCACCCCGGCCAGGGCGAAAAGGAGCACGGTCAT
>CAMHRJ010000199.1 GCA_946187475.1 uncultured Clostridia bacterium
CGTATAGCCGGCCCGGGAGAAGAACAGGATGTCCTTGGCGCCGCGCTCCTCGATGGCCTCGCGGTTGACCTTGGCCCAGAGCACCGGCCAGACGTTGTGCAGCATGGCGGGGTCGCCGTCGTGGAGCACGCAGTCCACCGGGAGGTATTCTCCGAAGTCCGCCATCCAGCCGGAGATGCCCAGATCCAGCATGTTTTTGCCGATCAGGGTCTCCTTGATGAAGCGCACAGCCTCGGGATTCGTCAGATCCAGCATGCCGGCGTCGAAGGTGGTGGACTTGATGTGATAGACCGTGCCGTCCTGCTTCGTGATGAGCCAGCCCCGGTCTTTGCATTCATTGTAGAGCTTGCTGTCCTTCACCAGATAGGGATTGATGTAGGCCAGGAACTTCACGCCCCGGGCGTTGAGCTTTTGGATCGCATTCTTGAGATCCGGGTAGAGACTTTCATCCACTTCCCAGTTCCACCAGACCTGCTTGCCCATGACGGTGCGGATCTCGCCCGACCAGTCCTGACACCAGACAGCAGAGACCTTCGCTCCCGCGTCCAGCATGGAGAAGGCCTTCTGCAGCGCGGTCTCCGTGCCGCCCTGGACGCCCAGGATCATGCCGTCATAGCACCAGTCCGGCAGATACTGCCGGTTGGGGATCTCTGCCGCCAGGGCCCGGGTCAGCTCGGAGAAGCTCTCCCCCGCCAGCAGCGTGAGGCTTTTGGGGCAGGCGTCAAACTGGAAGGTGAAGACGTCAGGCTCGGAGAAATCCGCTTTGCCGTCCGCCGGGGTGTCGAAGCGGATGAGGCGGTTTTGGTCCGTGACGAACACGGGCATGGGCGCGTAGCTGCCGATGCTGCCATGGGGCTTTTTCCGATACAGGAACCGGGGCAGCAGAGTCTTTTCAATGATGGTGGAGGCCTTGATGTGCTCAGAGACGAAGTTTACCACCTGCTCGCCCCGGAGATTTACCTGGCGGTACTGCTCGCCGCCGCCGAAGACGGCTTCGGTTTTCTTTGCCGGGAGGGAAAACACATAGCCCCAGCCCGGCTCCCCCTCAAAGGTGAAGGTGCAGCCCATGGGGTTCTCCGCGATCTCGATGCGCAGCCGGTGCTGCCCGCCGGAGAGCACCGCCGTATGGGCGTCCGGCTGGGAAAAGTCCGTCAGCGGCACCCGCTCGGCCACCCGGGTGACCGTCTTGACGGTGCCCCGGTTGGCGGTATAGGTTTTCTCCTGCCGCAGAGCGACAACGAAGGGCCTTTCGGTGCTGTGGCGCAGCAGGGTACGGCCGTGCTTGCGCAGCATCCACAGGGATCCTTGGGGCATGGCGGTTTCCTCCTGAGAGAATTATTCGTAATGATAGACCGGGAAGCCGAAGAGCTTTGCCAGCTGGCAGAGGGCGGCGGCGCGGCGGCCCTTCATGACCACAAAATGGGGCTCGAAGCCCGCCTCCACGCTGCTTTCCACCAGGGCGCGGCTGTTGGCGTCGGTGCGGATGACGATGGAAGTGCCGATGAACTGCCGGGGCTTGTCCAGGGCTTCGCCCTCGGCCACAAAGAAGCGGAAGGAGCCGTCAGACTCCCGGCCGATGCGGAAGATGGTGGCCTCGGGGAAGGCCTCGCAGCCAAAGTTCATGGCCGGGCCGATCTTGCGGTTGGGGTGGACGCCGATCTCCGCGCCGGTGTCCTTGCGGGCCAGGGCGCAGGCGGCAGCGCCGCAGTGCCAGAAGGTGACGGTGTTCTCTCCCTCGTCCAGGGACACCGGGTCGCCGAAGAACACCGGCTCGCCGCTGAGCTGCATGCCCAGCCACATGGAGAGGGCGCCGTAGATGTCCGCCTCGCAGGCGGCGGCCACGCCGTCGTCATTCAGCAGAGACAGCACCGTGCACACAGGCGTGCCGTAGGCGGTGAAGAAATCCGGCCAGCAGCGGCTGGCAAGGGCGCCGATGCCGTGGCCGCGGACATACTCGCTGTAGGCCCGGTAGAGGCGGCTGTGGTCCAGGCGGTTGCGCTCCGGGGTCCGGTCCAGACCGCAGGTCATGGCCTCGGTCTTTTTCAGATAATCCTCGCAGTCTTCCTCGGCATAGGCTTTTGCCATGTCGATGAGCTCCCGGGCCTCGATGCTCTCCAGCTCCACGCCGAAGGTGTTCATGAGCTCCGCGTCCAGCGCCCGGCCGAAGCCGAAGCCCTGGGGCGTGTGGCCCACGGCGGCCATCTTCAGGCTGTGCATGGCCTTTTTCAGCCGGGCAGCCTGCACCATGGAAGCCGCTGCCTTCGTCACCGCTTCCTCCTCCGGCGCGCCGAAGACGTAGGAGAATGCCCGGTCGTCGAAGGCACGGAGGGTGTTGGCGGCGGAATAGGCCCCGGTGAGGGAGTTCAGGCGCAGACGGCCCCCGTCGATGACGGGCTCCCGCAGGGTCCACAGCAGCAGCGGACAGTCGAACCGCCGCAGCACCTCAGACATATAGGCGGCGTTGGCAAAGGTCAGGTTCTGGAACACGATCAGATCCGGCTGAACCGAGTCGAGATAACCGCGCAGGTCATCGATGGACAGCAGCATTTTTTCCGGGCAGACAAAGTCCGCGTCCACGGCTTTCAGGGCGCGGATGGAGCGCTGGAACTGGTCCTCCGCGCTCTCCAGATGAAAGGTCGGTACGCCCACGGGGACGTAGACCGGGGTAAAAGACATGTGCATTTCCTCCAAACGATTTTGGTAACAATTATAATATATTGTATCTTCTCCGAAAGTTATTGTCAACATCGAATAAACTGCCCCGGAAAGGTTGACAAACCCCCTGCCCGGGCGTAAACTTCCATTGTTGCATCACAGAAAAATAACCGCAGGAGGCATTCGAGAATTGGAATACGATCTGAAGCAAATCTGCAAAGACGTGCGCTGTGACACGCTCCTGGCCATCGGTCATCTGGGCGTGGGCCACATCGGCGGCTGTCTGAGTGTGGTGGAGCTGCTGAGTGCGCTCTACTTCAAGCACATGCGCATCGACCCGAAAAACCCGAAGCTGGCCGGACGGGACCGGTTCATCTGCTCCAAGGGCCACGCCGGCCCGGTGGTCTACGCCGCGCTGGCAAACCGGGGCTACTTTGACCGCGAGGAGCTGCTGACGCTGAACCAGGGCGGCACGAATCTGCCCTCCCACTGCGACATGATCCGCACCCCGGGCATCGACATGACCACCGGCTCTCTGGGCCAGGGCTTCGGCTGCGCCATGGGCGTGGCGCTGGCCTCCAAGCTGGAGGGCGACGGCGCCGTCATCTATACCCTCATCGGCGACGGTGAGAGCCAGGAGGGCGAGATCTGGGAGGCGGCCATGTTTGCCGCGGCGAAGAAGCTGGACAATCTCATCGCCTTCACGGACTATAACAAGCTGCAGATCGACAACACCGTCGAGGCCATCTGCGACCTGGCCCCGCTGGCGGACAAGTGGGCCGCCTTCGGCTGGAACGTCATCGAGGTGGCCGACGGCAACGACATCGACGCCGTGGACGACGCCATCACCCTGGCCAAGCAGGGCCTTGGCTCCGGCAAGCCCACCATGGTCATCCTGCACACCCTCAAGGGCTGCGGCGTGCCCTGGATCGTGGATCTCGGTCCCGGCAACCACAACTGCAGCGTCAGCGAGGAACAGGCCCGGGAGGCCATCCGCGCCATTCGGGAGGAGGAGTAAGCCATGGAAATGAGAGCTGTTTACGCCGCGTGTCTCGCGGAGATGATGGAACAGGACCATCACGTGGTGGTGCTGGACGCGGACCTGTCCAAGGCCAGCGGCACCCGGAGCCTCTATGAGCGCTTCCCCAACCAGATTTTTGAATGCGGCATCGCCGAGCAGGACATGACCAGCATCGCCGCCGGCATGGCCAGTTATGGCTTCAAGCCCTGGATCGAGAGCTTTGCCACCTTTGCCTCCCGCCGCATCTGCGACCAGATCACCCTGAGCGTGGCCTACGCCGGCCAGAACGTGAAGATCGTGGGCACCGACCCCGGCATCACCGCCGAGCTCAACGGCGGCACCCACATGGCTTTGGAGGACATCGGCACCCTGCGCTCCATCCCCGGTCTCGTGATCACCGAGCCTGCGGACGAGACCCAGCTCCGCCGCACCATGGCCGCCCTGAATGACTATGAGGGCCCGGCCTATCTGCGTCTGTTCCGCAAGGAGCTGCCCCATATTTTTGATGAGGACTACGAATTCGACCTCTTCAAAGCCGACACCCTGAAGACCGGCAAGGATCTGACCATCTGCGTCTCCGGCTTCCAGACCAGGGACGTGCTGGACGCGGAGAAAACCCTCGCCGCCGAGGGCATCGGGATCGCCGTATGCCCGGAGCTTTACCTCAACAGCAATTATGTGGCTTCAGGCACAGCCGGGTCGTATATCCGCCAGTTGGTCGAGGTATGTCCCCTGTTCGACGATTCCCTTTCAGACACCATCGCCATCGGATACAACAAGGACCGTTATTGCAGCAAGACCGCCGAAAGCTTCATCCGCTTATGCCTGGAAAAAATGCACGGAGCGGAATATCCCACCCCGTTTCAGGGAACTCCAGCGGAAATATGAGAAATTCTTCCGGGAACTGGAACGCGAAGTCCAGAACGCGGAGGGAAGC
>CAMHRJ010000200.1 GCA_946187475.1 uncultured Clostridia bacterium
TGCGGAGTATCAACCATCTTCCCGCTAGATTCAAATCTCATTATATAATTATAAAACACGGGCAGGATTCATCCTGCCCGTGTTTTGCGATTCTGTTTTGACAAAATGCCCTGCCGCGCGGGGGTACAATGGCGTCACACCCGCGTGGTCTGTTTGCGCTTGAGGGTGAGACTGTCCGCGATCATGGCGATGAACTCACTATTGGTGGGTTTTCCCTTGATATTGCTGACGGTATAGCCGAAGAACTTCTGCAGCACTTCGATGTCGCCGCGGTCCCAGGCCACCTCGATGGCGTGGCGGATGGCACGCTCCACCCGGCTGGGCGTGGTGCCGAACTTTTTGGCCACGGCGGGATAGAGCGCCTTGGTGACGGCGTTGATGATGTCCATGTCGTTGATGGTGAGGATGATGGCCTCCCGGAGATACTGGTAGCCCTTGATGTGGGCCGGGACGCCGATCTCGTGGATGATCTCCGTGACCATGGCCTCCAGACTGGGCTCGGCAGAGGCCTCCGCCACCGGGAAGGGCGGAAACTCCGGCGGTCTCGACTGGGCGGCCTGGCGGATGCGATTCAAAAGCAGCTCCGGCGAGCAGGGCTTCGGCAGGAAGAAAGCCGCGCCCAGCTCTGACGCCTCGGTCAGCACCTGCTGGGTATAAAAGCCCGAAACCACCACCGTCCGCGTGCGGCTTCCCGCCGCCTGCATCCGCTGCAGCACTGCCAGCCCGTCCATCTTCGGCAGGATCACATCCGTCACCAGCACGTCCGGGTCCAGCTCCCGCACCAGCTGGAGGGCCTGCTCGCCGTTTTCCGCCGCGCCCAGAATCTCCAAATCCGGCTCCGCATCGATCAGCTCCGAGAGCAGCATCCGAAAATCTTCATTTGTGTCCGCCAGAAGCACCTGAATTTTGGTTGTCATAATTTTTCCTCCGCAGAAAGTATCATTTGCGGCGTGTCCCTTGTGTCTGTTTTCGCAGATTCACCGCTGTTCCAGTGATAATTTAGCATACAGACCGTGGTAAATCAACGCGAAAGGCATCGAAACGGTCTGCCTTTTTGTTTACATAATTCGACGCGGAACCAGAGAATTCCGGTCGATTATCGGAAAAACTGTAAAATTCGCGGAGAAGTGACAGGAACTTTCAAAATATTATGTCAACTTCTTTTCGACAAAATTCGACAAAGCAGGGGAAACGAACGCCGGAGGAGGCAGCTCCTCCGGCGAATTGCGTCGAATGGGAAAAGCATGGGGTCTCGGCGTGCCGGGCCGGCGTCAGCAGTACACTTCCCCGCTGAGGAACTGGCGCCCTTTGCGGGACTGGCCGCCCAGCTCCGTGACTTTGGCCTTGCCGTAACCCCGGAGGCTGATGACGTCGCCCACGGCAACGCCGGCGTCCGGATGCAGGCACTCGGCATAGTTCAAGCTGGCGTCACCGGCGCGGATGTGCTCCGCCGCCGCAGTGCGGGAGAGTCGAAAGAGCCCCGCCAGCACCGCGTCCAGACGCAGGGACTGGACCGTGAAGCTCACCGGGCGCACCTTCCGCTCCGGCACAGGCACCTCCGAGAGCGGCACCGGGGCGGTTTTCACGCCGCAGCGGCCCACCCGCTCCAGGGTCAGGAGCTGCTGCTCCACCGTGTGCAGGCAGAGGACGTGGGCCACGCTGTCCTGAATGAGGATATCGCCCAGCCACTCCCGCCGGACGCCCAGGTTCAGCAGCGCGCCCAGATAGTCCCGGTGGCCGGGTGCGCCGAAATGGGCCGTGACGCGGACGCAGCGGATGGTCTCCGACACGTCCAGATCGCCTTCCTCCATCCAGTCCGGCAGGAAGAAGGCAACGGCGCGCTCCGACTCCGGCACGCCGCCGCGAAAGACCACGGTGCAGTCCGAGACCGGACGCCACCGGCGCAGGTCATACTGCTCCGCCGGGGTGAGAAAGACGCTGTGGGTGACGCTGCCGGATTTCTCGCAGCGCCGCGCCAGATCCTCTGTCCGGCGGATGAGTTCTTCGTTCATGGGGTTCTCCGATCAGTAGTGATACACACCGCCGCCGATGAACTCCCGCAGCAGGCTGTCCGGGGCCAGCAGCGCCGGATCCACATCCTCGAAGCGCTCCAGGGCCGGGAGGATGCTGCGGATCTCCTGATACCGCTCCGCGCCCTCGGGCACGGTCTGGAGCAGGGGCTCGGCGTAGTGCTTTAAGAGGGAGACCTCGCTGGGAAAGGCGGTGTCGAACTTCACGTCCGCCCGTTCTTTGAAGGGAGAGATATACTTCTTCTCGCCCCGGCGGACGTTGGCCCACATGTCCAGGGTGCCGGCGGCGTCGGTGCCCCGGAAGTTGTTGTCCCGGACGATGCGGCGCATGAGGCGCATCCAGGTGCCCTTGAAGATCATCTTTCCTTCCTCGTCCACCACGTTGGACCGGGCGGAGATATACACCCGCAGGGCCTCCGGGCAGTGGGCGGCGATCTCGTCGTTCAGGGCGTGGATGCCCTCGCAGACCACCACTTCGTTGGGCTTCAGGCGCATGGACTTGCCGATGGGGCCGGCCTGGATGCGGGTGGCGAAATTATAGATGGGCTGGTGGATGGTTTTGCCCGCCGCCAGGGCGCGCAGATGCTCGCCCAGCAGGTCCAGATCCAGGCAGGCGGGCGACTCCAGATCGTCCTTCCCGTCGGGGGTCTTGGGGCTGGTGCGGGGGTTGTAGGTCTTGTAGTAATTGTCCATGGAAAGGCTCTGGCTGCGGATGCCCATCTCCGCCAGAGCCTCGGAAATCTTCATGGCGGTGGTGGTTTTGCCGCTGCCGCTGGGGCCGGAGAGCAGCACGATGGGGCAGCGCTCTGCCTGCTTGGCGATGGTTTTTGCCGTCCGCTGCACCTTCTCGGCGTACTGCCGGTCGCAGTCGTCCAGAAAGGCCTTGGGGTCGGTGCGCAGGGCTTCGTTGATTTCGGTCAGCTTGTAGCTCATGATTCTTCCTCCCGATACCAGTCGACGATCTCCTGCTTCTTCTGGCAGAGCTCGTCGATTTTTTCGATATATTCCTTCGGATACTTGGGGCAGAAGCTGCGCTGGATCCTGCCGCCGGAGGCCACCAGCTTGGTGCTGGCGCCGCCGCCGATGGCCAGGATGCTGCAGAGCTCCTCCATGATGCAGATGTTATACAGGCTCTCGCTGCCGGGCTTGGTCCAGCCCACGTTCTCGAAGCCGCCGGACATGAACTTCTGCCGGTAGAGGTAGTAGGGCTCATAGCCGAAATCCGGCAGCTCCTGGGCCGCGTAGTCCAGCATTTGGCCCACGGCCACACCGTCCGGCAGAGGCGCTTCCGCCTCGGAGATGGAGCTTCCGCGCTTTTTGGACAGGGTGTGCACGGTGATGTTCTCCGGCGCCAGCGTCAGCACCTGGTCGATGGTCTTTTTGAAGGTCTCCACGTCGTCCCCGGGGAGACCCGCGATGAGGTCCATGTTCACCGTGAAGCCCCCCGCCTGGCGCACCAGAGCCAGAGCGCTGCGGATGTCCTCGGCGGTGTGGCGGCGGCCGATGCACTCCAGCACCCGGTCGCTCATGGTCTGGGGGTTGACGCTGATGCGCCCCACGTTGTGTGCCCGCAGCACCCGGAGCTTCTCCAGGGTGATGGTGTCCGGCCGGCCGGCCTCCACGGTGATCTCCCGGAGGTGGGAGCAGTCGATCTCTGCCTCCAGAGCCGTGAAAAAGGCGTCCAGCTGCTCTGCCGAGAGGGTGGTGGGCGTGCCGCCGCCCATGTAGAGGGAGACCACGTTCAGGCCCGCTGCGCGAATGGCCTCAGCCTCGGCGTGAAGCTCTTTCAGAAGGGCTTCAAAGAAGGGCTCGATCAGCGCCATGCTCTTCTCCACGCTCTGGCTGACAAAGCTGCAGTAGCCGCAGCGGGTGGGGCAGAACGGAATGCCCACGTAGAGGCAGACATCCTTTTCGCCCAGGGTCTCGGCGGCGCGGAGGGTGGCATAAGCGGTTTTCAGACACAGGCCCGTGCGCTCCGGGGTGACGTCATATTCCTCCCGGAACACCCGCAGAGCCTCTGGCACGCCCTTCCCTTCCCGCAGGAGCTTTTCCATGAGCTTGCCGGGCCGCACCCCCGTGAGCGCGCCCCAGACGGGCTTTTTCACCCCGGCGGCCAGCGCCGCCCGGTAGAAGGACAGCTTCACGATCTGGGACAGCTTGCTGTTTTTCACCAGACTGTCCGTGAAGGAGGACATGGGCACCGAGGCGTAGTCGGCGGTAATCTGCCCGTCTCGGCGCATGCGGCTGGTGGCGATGCGGTAGCCGTCCCGCTCGGACAGGACGATGCGGGCATAGTCCTCCCCTTCCGCCGCCGGTTCGGCGGGATACTCCGGCCGCTCCTCGGGAAACAGCGTCAGGAGCATCTGCTCCACGGCGTAGCGGAAATTGTGGTCAATGAGATAGAGCTTCATACGGGGAACCTCTTTCGCGTGAAAATATATGTCTATACTATCAGCATTTATGCGGTTTGTCCAGAGAGCGGGAGGGATTTCGGATTTGAATTTAGCGGTGAGATGGTTGATGCTCCGCACCCACTTGGCTCCCCCTCCGGGGGAGCTGTCATG
>CAMHRJ010000201.1 GCA_946187475.1 uncultured Clostridia bacterium
ACGGAGAGATAGGCGTCGTGGAGCTGGACGTATTTTCCCACCAGACCGATGGTCACGGTGCGCTCCAGGGCCTTGATGCGGGCCACCATGGCCCGCCACTCGTCCATCTCCGGCGACCGGGTCCAGAGGCCCAGCTCCCGGCAGACGATGAGGGAGAAATCCTCCCCCTCCAGCATCAGCGGCGCTTCGTAGAGCACGGGCAGGGTGCGGTTTTCGATGACGCAGTCGGGCTTTACGTTGCAGAACAGGCTGATCTTCCGGAACACCTCCGGCTCCAGAGGCTCGTCGCAGCGCAGGACGATGATGTCCGGGGAGATGCCCATGCCCTGCAGCTCCTTCACCGAGTGCTGGGTGGGCTTGGTTTTGTGCTCGTCGCTGCCGTGGAGGAAGGGCACCAGGGTCACATGGATGAAGAGGGTGTTCTCCCGCCCCTGCTCCAGACTCACCTGCCGGGCCGCCTCCAGGAAGGGCTGGCTCTCGATGTCGCCGGTGGTGCCGCCGATCTCGGTGATGACCACCTCGGCGCCGGTGGTTTCGCCCACCTGATAGATGAAATCCTTGATCTCCTGGGTGATGTGGGGGATGATCTGCACAGTCTGGCCCAGATACTCGCCCCGGCGCTCCTTGTTCAGCACGTTCCAGTAGACCTTGCCGGTGGTGAGGTTGGAATAGCGGTTCAGGTCCTCGTCGATGAAGCGCTCATAGTGGCCCAGATCGAGATCAGTCTCGCTGCCGTCCTCGGTAACGAAGACCTCCCCGTGCTGGTAAGGGCTCATGGTGCCCGGGTCCACGTTGATGTAGGGGTCCAGTTTCTGGGCCGCCACCTTCAGCCCGCGGCTTTTCAGCAGCCGGCCCAGGGAGGCCGCCGTGATGCCTTTGCCCAGACCGGACACCACGCCGCCGGTCACAAACACGTATTTCGTCATGGTGCCGCCTCCTTCACTTGCCGCTCTCGCCGTAGTTGGACAGGACTCTGGCGGAGGGGTCGTCCACATCACAGCCGGGCCAGGTCCTGTTGGGCATCCAGAAATCCCGGATCATGGCCGCCTGGCCGGGATAGTGCTTTTCAAAAATCTCCCGGTAGAGTAGACTCTCCTTGGTGAAGGGCGGGCAGTAAGAAAACTGCTTCCGCTTTTCCTCGAATTCCCCGTCGGAATACCGCTGCTCGGCGTATTCCTTCAGATCGTCCACCATGGAGTGGCCCACCGCGTCGGAGAAGGCCGCCTTCTGCCGCCAGAGAATCTCGTCCGGCAGGAGATGGTCGTCCTCAAAGGCATGGCGCAGAAGGTATTTTCCCATGTCATAGGTGTTCATCTTCTTCGCCGGGTCCACAGACATGACGTAGCGCACGAAGTCCAGATCGCCGAAGGGCACCCGGGCTTCCAGGGAGTTGACGGAGATGCACCGGTCGGCCCGAAGTACATCGTACATGTGCAGCTCCTCCACGCGCTTTTTCGCCTCCCGCTGGAATTCCTCCGGGGTCGGGGCAAAGTCCGTGTATTTATAGCCAAACAGCTCGTCGCTGATTTCGCCGGTCAGGAGCACCCGCACGTCCGTGCGCTCGTGGATGGCCTTGCAGCAGAGATACATGCCCATGCTGGCCCGGATGGTGGTGATGTCCCAGGTGCCCAGCAGGGCGATGACCTCCTCCAGCGCGGCGAGCACATCCTCGCGGGTCATATAGACCTCCGTGTGCTCCGCGCCGATGTAGTCCGCCGCCATGCGGGCGTATTTCAGGTCGATGGCGTCCGTGTCCATGCCGATGGCGAAGGTGCGGATTTTGTGGGGCAGCAGCCGGGCGGAGATGGCGCAGACCAGACTGCTGTCCAGACCGCCGGAGAGCAGAAAGCCCAGAGGCGCATCCGCGTCCAGGCGCTTTTCCACGCCCCGAATCAGCTTGTCATGGATGTTCCGGCAGACAGTCTCCAGATCGTCGTGTACGACGTGCTCCACCTGCGTCACATCCGCGTAGCGGACGAAGGCGCCGTCGGCGTAATAGTGTCCCGGCGGGAAGGGCTTAATCTCGGCGCAGAGGCCCACCAGGTTCTTCGCCTCGCTGGCAAAGACGATGTTCCCTTCGGCGTCATAGCCGTAGTACAGCGGGCGGATGCCGATGGGGTCCCGGGCAGCCACGAAGCGATCTTTGTCGGCGTCATACAGCACCATGGCGAATTCCGCGTCCAGCAAGGAGAACATGTCGAGACCGTACTCCCGGTAGAGGGGCAGGATGATCTCGCAGTCGGAGCCGCTCTCGAAGACATAGCCCCGCCGCTCCAGCGCCTCCTTCACCGGGCGGAAGCCGTAGAGCTCGCCGTTGCAGACGCAGGCGTCTCCGCCCAGACGGAAGGGCTGCATGCCGGTCTCCTCCAGGCCCATGATGGAAAGCCGGTGGAAGCAGAGCAGGCCCTCCCCCGCCGGTTCCACGCGGGACCGGTCCGGTCCGCGGGATTGGGTGCGATTGAAATACGCCCACACCTCATTTTCGTCCAGAACCCATTTCGTAAAGCCCATGATGGAACACATTCCGATCACACTCCTTATAATCATATTTCAGCCCCGCAGGGATGCTGTTCATAAAAACGCCCTCTCCCGGGCGGTGCAGCTGGAAAGCAAATCGGAGGAGAGTCGTAAACTCCGAGGTGAGCGTGCCACCGGGAGAGGGCAGGGGTACGCGGATCGCGCAGCAAAAAAAGAGACAAAGACGCCCGGAAAAGACGTCTTTGTCTCTGATGTGGGAATTGTACTCCAGAAACCGGAAATCGTCAACTGTCAAATTGCAAAAACTTCCGGTCCCATCCCTGGCCTTTCATTGACATGCGCCGGGGAATCCCGGCCCCACTTCAGCCTGCCAGCTTCTCCAGCAGGGCCCAGCGGGCGTCCACCATGGCCTGGATGGCGCCGATCTCAGCGTCGGTGAGCTTCTTGAACTTGCCGATGCCCTGGACGAACTCGGCGATGGTGATGGGCTTGCGGTTGGGGTTCAGCTTGAACACGCCCTTATCGCACTCCCAGATGGGACAGAGATTGGCCGCCACGGCCTTTCGCGCCACCTGGATGCTCTGGTCGGGGGCGAACTTCCAGCCCGTGGGACAGGGGGAGAACACGTGCAGATAGGCAAAGCCCCGCTTGGAGGCCTCCAGGCCCTTCTGAATCTTGGCCACCAGGTCCGCCATGTTGCTGGGGCTGGCCGTGGCACAGTATTCGATGTTGTGCATGGCCATAATCAGCGGCAGATACTTCTGATGCTGGGCCTTGCCGTTGATGGCGGCGCCGGCGGGGGTGGTGGAGGTGCTGGAGCCGAGAGACGTGGTGGAAGAGCGCTGATAGCCGGTGTTCATGTAGCCCTCGTTGTCGTAGCAGACGTAGAGCATCTTCGTGCCGCGCTCGGCGGCGCCGGAGAGACTCTGGAAGCCGCAGTCGGCAGTGGCGCCGTCGCCGGCGATGGCCACGATGTTCACGTCGGGTCTGCCCTTGCGCTGATACATCTCGCTGACGCCGGACATGAAGCTGGCGGTGTTGTCCAGCAGGGTGATGTGGATGGGTGCGGTGCAGCCGTTGGAGAAGTTCCAGCCGTCCACGCCCGCGCCGGCCATGCAGCCGGGCGGCACTGCAAAGACACTGTTGCTGCCCGCGATCTGCATGACCCGGCGGAGAATCAGCTCGCCGCCGCAGCCCTGACAGGCAGAGGAGCCGGGAGTCATGACATTCTGGGTCTGCTTCAAAACATCGATGTAAGACATGTTCCGCACCTCCTCAGTCGTTCATGAGCCAGAGCGTGTCGTGGGCTCCGGGCTCGTTTTTGATGGCTTCCAGCTTCTCGATGACGGAGCGCATGTGGCCGTAGCTGAGATCCGCGCCGCCGAGACCGCCGATGGCGGAGAAATGGGCGTACCGGTCACTGTCTGCCACCGCCGCGCGGGTCTCCATGTACATGGGGCCGCAGCTCCAGCCGAAGGACACGCTGCGGTCGACGACCGCGAAGGCCTTCTTGCCTTTGAGGGCGGCGGCCAGCTTTTCCGCCGGGAAGGGCCGGACGAAACGCAGCTTAATCAGGCCCGCCTGGATGCCCTTTTCGCGGGCCGCGTCTACCGCGTCCTTGCCGGTGCCGGACATGCCGCCGATGGTGACGATGACGACGTCGGCGTCCTCGGTCTTGTATTCTTCGATCAAACCGCCGTAGCTGCGGCCGAACTGGGCAGCAAACTTGGCGTCCACCTCTTCGATCACTTCCTGGGCCGCCTTCATGGCGTCCAGATGGTTCTTGCGGTACTGCATCATCAGATCGCCCGGCGTCAGCGGGTCCAGCGCCGCGGGCTGCCCGGGGTCCAGATAGGTCTTGCCGGCGTAGGCGGGCAGGAACGCGTCCGCTTCTTCCTGCGTGGGAACGTCCAGCCCCTCCATGAGGTGGGAGCTGTAGAACCCGTCATAGCAGACGTTCACCGGCAGCTGCACCCGGGGATCCTCCGCGATCAGGTAGGCCTGGAGCATCATGTCGAGGATTTCCTGATTGCTCTCGCAGAACATCTGAATCCAGCCGGCCTCGCGGACGCTCATGGCGTCCTGCTGG
>CAMHRJ010000202.1 GCA_946187475.1 uncultured Clostridia bacterium
CATTTCAGAAGATCACGCCCACGGCCATTCCCACCCCGACCAGCAGCCCATGACCCGGGAGGAAGTGCTCAAACTGCTGGGATACATGCTGGACCACAACCGGCATCACACCGAGGAGCTGCACGCGCTCTTCCACGCATTGGACGACGCAGGATGCTACGACGCGGCCGACGAGCTGGAGACCGCCATGCGGTATTACAATTCCGGCAACGACGCCCTGGAAAACGCACTGGATCTGGCGAAGCAGTGCGCCGAATCCGAAACCTGAAAAAATTCAAAAAAAGTATCCCCCGGGGCAGCTTGCGCCGGGGGATTTCCCATGGTATGCTTCCATTGTCAGATCTTTCAAGTCTCACACTCCGATTTGCAGGCGACCGGCCTGCCCCCCTTTTCCCGAATGCAGGGAGAACGAATATCCCGTTTTCCCTGCGATTATTGATGCTAAATCAAAACCACCAGTTCAACTGGTGGTTTTGATTTTTCTGTCTGTCCGGGGATTTGCCTTAGCCCTCCTGATACTTCTCCATCAGGATATCGAATCCGTTGATTCCCACGATCATGGTGGTGCGCTCCGCGTCCTGGAAAGTCCCCTCGTAGGTATTGTCGCCCGACAGGGTCACGCCATCCTCCGTCAGCTCCCAGTCCACCATCGCCCGGTCCTGATCGATGGCCATGGTGCATTTGCCGTCATCGCTGAAGTACAGCGAGAAGGTCCCGCCGAAGACCTCCTCGGCGTCCACGGTTACGTCGTCCTTCGAGGCGGTATTGGCGAACCACATTCCCAGCAGGAAGTCCAGGTCATCCGCCGCGCCCTCCGTCTCCTGCGCTGCGCTGCCTGCAGGTTCTCCCTTCGTGCCGCCGCAGGCACACAGGGCAAACATCAGCAGAAGCACCAGCAGCATGGCCAGCACGCTTTTTGCTTTTTTCATGATGGAAGCCTCCTTTTCTGTATGCTGTATTTCTACTATATCAGAGGCGCCGCGGGCGTGTCTGTAGGTTTCTGGAATTATCCGAAAAAAATGTGCCCGGGTTTCCCGGGCTTGATTTGACATTTTTTGACCCATGGCCTATACTGATACGAGTTTTGGATTTGGAGGGCGCTGCCGGGATGAACCACGTGCGCGATGAAATTGAACAGGACGCCAAAAGCGTGTGGCGGTATCTCTCCGCCTTCTTCCAGTGGATCGTTCTGGCGCTGGTGACCGGCACCGTGGGCGGCGTGGTGGGCGCGCTGTTTTTCAACACTGTCAACTGGGCGACCCAGATTCGTCTGGCTCACCCGTGGCTGCTTTGGCTGCTGCCCGTCGGCGGTCTCGTCATCGCGGCCATGTATCACATCTGCCGCATGGAAAATGAGAACACCAACGCCATCATCGACTCCATCCATTTCGGTGACAAGGTCCCCCTGCTGCTGGTGCCCTGCATCTTTCTGGGCACCGCCATCACCCACCTGTTCGGCGGCAGCGCCGGACGCGAGGGCGCGGCGCTCCAGATCGGCGGCAGTCTGGGAAATTACATCGGCAGGCTCTTCCACCTGGACGCAAAGGACATGCGCCTGGCCACCCTGTGCGGCATGAGCGCGGTGTTCTCCGCCCTCTTCGGCACGCCCCTGACCGCCACGATCTTCGCACTGGAGGTCATCAGCGTGGGCGTGTTCTACTACTCCGCTCTGGTGCCATGCATCGTCTCGGCGCTGATCGCCTTTGGCATCTCCACGGCCCTGGGCGACGCGCCCACCCGGTTTGCCCTGTCTCTGCAGCCGGTGGAGTGGCTGATGCTGCTGCGGGTCTCGGGATTGGCGGTGCTCTGCTCGGTGATGAGCATCCTCTTCTGCCTGACCATGCACGGCACGGAGCACGCCCTGGCAAAGCGCATCCCCAACGGCTTTCTGCGCATCGCTCTGGGCGGCGCAGCCATCATCGGACTGACCTATCTTGTGGGCACCACAGACTACAACGGCGCGGGCATGGATGTGATCACCCGGGCCATCGAGGAAGGCACCGCCCGTCCCACGGCCTTCTTCTGGAAGCTGGTATTCACCGCCGTCACCATCGGCTGCGGCTTCAAGGGCGGCGAGGTGGTTCCCACCTTCTTCATCGGCGCGGCGCTGGGCTGCGTGGTGGGGCCGCTGCTGGGCATCCCGGCGGGATTTGCCGCCGCGTTGGGTCTGGTCTGCGTCTTCTGCGGCGCGGTGAACTGCCCCATGGCCAGCATGGTGCTGAGCGTTGAGCTCTTCGGCGCGGGGAATCTGATCTACTTCGCCCTGGCCTGCGGCATCGCTTACATGCTCTCCGGCTACTTCGGGCTCTACAGCAGCCAGAAGATTCTCTATTCCAAGCTCCGGCCGGAATTCATCGACATCCACGCAAAATAACCTAATCTCATATACAATCCGCCTGCTGGATCTCCATTGCGCTGATCTCGTAGGCGGTTTTTTCGATCTGCTGCCCATCCGGCAGCAGCTTTCGGTAGACCCGGCTCTGGAACCGGCCCTGGAGCGTCACCACCGTGCCCACGGTCCAGTCGGCGGCCTCCCGGGCCCGGACGCCCCAGGCGATGCAGGGCAGATAGTCGCTGCGGCCATAGCTGCGGTTCACCGCCAGCATCAGATCGCAGACCTCCCGGCCCAGTGGCGTCCGGCGGAGCAATGGCGGCTTGCAGAGGGTGCCGGTGAGGGCCACGCAGTTTTCGTCCTCCGGCTCCGGCGCCGGGGTGATGCTCCGGGCAAAGAGACTGATGACCAGCTTTGCGCCCACACCGCTCTTATTGTTGAAGGTGCGCACCTCCCCTTCCGCCTGAATCCGGTCTCCGGGCTGCAGCGGCAGTCCCCGGAGCAGCCGCTCCCGGGCGATGACGTTCAGCGTGTCCGCCGCACCGGAAAGCCGCTCCACCCGAAGGGGAAACCGATAAAACTGCTCCTGTCGGCTCCGGTGGCTAAGCTGCGGGGCCTCCGCCACCGTGCCGCAAAGCAGGGCTTGATTGCTGTTTTCGCAGATGTACATACTGCTGCTCCTTTCGCTGGAATCTCTACAGCCTATTGCGGAGCGGCGCCGGGTATTCCCCACTTGCCAAACGGCTGGCAATCGGGTATAATGACCCTAGACTCTCATTTTTTGGAAGATAAAGGAGAAAGAACATGGAACTGCAGGACATTTTATCCCGCTGCGATCACACCCTGCTGCGGGTGGACGCCACCGCCGCGGAGATCCGCGCCCTCTGCGATCAGGGCGTGCGCTACGGCTGCGCCAGTGTGTGCATCCCGCCCTGCCACGTGGCAGGCGCCAAGAAATATGTGGGCGACCGGCTGAAGATCTGCACGGTCATCGGTTTCCCCAACGGCTACAACAGCAGCGCCGTCAAAGCCTTTGAGGCGGCGGAGGCCATTCGCGCCGGGGCCGACGAGGTGGACATGGTCATCAATCTCGCCATGGTCAAGGACGGTTGCTGGACCGACGTGGCCGAGGATATCCACGCCGTGCGTGAAGCCAGCCGCGGCAAGATCCTGAAGGTCATCATCGAGTGCTGCCTGCTGACCGAGGAGGAAAAGGTGAAGCTCTGCCGCATCGTGTCGGACTCCGGCGCGGACTACATCAAGACCTCCACCGGCTTCTCCACCGGCGGCGCCACACGGGAGGATGTGGCTCTGCTGCGTGCCAACTGCGACGACCACGTTCTGGTCAAGGCCGCCGGCGGCATCTCCAGCATCCAGGACGCGGAGGACTTCATCAACCTCGGCGCAGACCGGCTGGGCACCAGCCGGATCGTGAAGCTGGCCATGCAGATGGAAGAGGAAGCCTGAGGGCTTTTTCAAATACAAAAGGAGGGTTAGCCCATGGATCAGGCAATCATCAATCAGCACATGGACGAGCTGCTCTATGCCCAGCAGGGTGAGCTGGATGCGGTGCTCATGTACAACAAGCTCGCAGAGGCCGTCAAGGACGAGCGCGACGCGAAAACCTTCCGCCAGCTGGCGAAGGAGGAGGGCGGCCACGCCCAGGTCTTCCATCAGTACACCAAGCAGGTGCTGAAGCCGAAAAAGACCAAGGCCATCGCCGTGCCGCTGCTGTACAAATGCGTCGGCCGGAAAGTGCTCTACCCCATCATCGCCAGCCAGGAATACGCCGCCGCGAAAAAATACATCGCGCTGGTGAACATCTTCCCGGACGTGGAGAGCGTCATGAACGACGAGACCCGCCACGGCGATCTGGTCAACGGCCTGCTGAAATAAACCAAACCCCGCCGCAGCTGCGGCGGGGTTGGTTTTGGGGTGGTTGTCAAATAGGAATTAATCGGGCAGATGGATTTACGCCGCACCTCAATTGTGCTCGTAGGGGAGGGGCTTGCCCCTCCCGTTAACACAGGCATTCGTCGGCGGGAGGGGCAAGCCCCTCCCCTACAAATTCTATTTCAGTGCAAACGTTAAACTCCAATTTACCATAACGAAAAGCCCGCTGCGATGCAGCGGGCTTCAGACTGTCAAAGAACCCGGTGTAATGCTCAGGCAAAACACCGGGAATTATCGT
>CAMHRJ010000203.1 GCA_946187475.1 uncultured Clostridia bacterium
GAGAACAGCGCCGCCAGCTCCCAGGACTGCATGGCCATCGTGATGGACATGGTGACCGAAAAGGTCCGGGAGCTCTCCAAGCGGGACGACGCCTCCAAGCAGAGCGGCCAGACCTACACCTACATCGAGACGGATTTCATCAAGGCCCTGAAGAACGGCTATGTGGTCGAGATTCAGGAGCCCTCGACAATCATGCAGCCCGGTGTGCTGGTGGGTCTGAACTCCCTGCTGGAGCAGGACGGCACCATCACGCTGCCCACCGGCGAGATCATTCACCGGCATCCCGACGCCGTTGTGGTGGTTACCACCAACATCAGCTACGAAGGCTGCCGGGACATCAACCAGAGCGTCCTCGACCGTATGAGCCTCGCCCGGGATGTGGAGCTTCCCACCCCGGAGGTCATGGTGCAGCGCGCCATGTCGGTCACCGGCGCCACGGATGAATACATGGTCTCCCAGATGGTCAGTGTGGTCAACGACATGGCCGAGTACTGCCGGAAAAACAGCATCACCGACGGCAACGTGGGCATGCGCAGTCTGATCGACTGGATCATCTCCACCGAGATCACCGGCGATCCCTACGAATCCGCCCTCTACACCATCATCAGCAAGGCAACGTCCGATGAGGAAGACCGGGAAGCCCTGATCAGCACGGCTCTGGAACCCATCTTCGCCCCGAGACGCCGCAAGTCGGCTGTGTAAGGAGGCGCGAGATGGCAAGAGTCAATCACAAGCTGGTCAAGCAGCGCCTGAACGAGAAGCGGAGCAAGATCTCTGACCGTCAGTTCTTCACCTCCAGGCTTTTAGCCGGACACTTTGAGGACATGGCGGCTGCCCAGACCCGGCGCTACCATTATCAGCGGCGCATCCACGTGAACCTCATCTGGCAGCCGAAAAATCCCAGCGTGGCCAACACGGACAACCAGTACATCACCATCAACGCCGGACACCCCTTCGTCACCAAGACCAGGGGCCGGGAAAACCGATACCGCATCGTCTGCGGTCTCTTTGCCCACGAGCTGGGGCACGATCTGTATACCGACTTTCTGGCGGAGCAGACCTATACCAACCGGCTGGAATCCTTCGGCTGGTTTCCCAGCCCGCCTCTTTTGACCACCGTTCAGGATCGGGCAAACGAGGCGAAGCTCTGGGACTACCTCAAGGAGGACCCCAAGCAGCTGGAGGCCGCGCAGATCCTGGCCCACCACATCACCAACGTGGTGGAGGACGGATACATCGAGAATCGGATGCTCACCAGCTTCCCGGGCACTCTGGGCACGTCGCTCTCTGAGCTGCGGGAGATCCACTATGAATCTCTGCCCACCGTATCTGAGATGATCGAGCGCGAGGAAAACGGAGATCAGACCCGCTTTGAAACGGAGCTGCAGCTTCTGCTGTCCTATGCGAAATTCGGTCAGATCAAGTACGGCGACACGCCACTGACAGATCCCAGGATCCAAACGGTTTTCGGTCTCATCACCACCGTGGACGAGGCGCTGATGCAGCCCTCCGGCAAGGAGCGGCTGCTGGCCACCTCTCAGATCATGGTGCGCTGCTGGCCGGAGCTGCAGGAATACCTGGAGCTGGTCAAGCAGCGCCAGCAGGAGGCGGCCGACGCCGGTGAGGATTCCGGTCTGGAGGAGCTTCTGAAAAAGCTGCTGGGCGGCATGGCCGGCGCCAGCACCCCCGGCAGCGGCAGCTCGACCCCCGTCTTTGACCCGGGCTCCACCGTGATTCCCTGTGCCACCATGGCCCAGCGGTCCAAAACCCAGGAAGAAGCCGAGAGCAGCACCGAGACTGAAGAGAGCACGGGAACGACGCCCCAGACTGAGACAGAATCCGAGGACGGAATATCTGAGTCTGGGGAAGAAAACTCCGGCTCGGGTCAGTCTGGAGCGGCTCCAGACTCATCCGGGATGCCGGGTGCGCCCATGAGCGGTCCGGGCGGCGGCAAGCAGGCTGCTTCCGAGACCGAGAAGGGCCGCATTCCGCTGCAGCAAACCCGGGGACTCTCAGAGCCCACCGGCGGCACCACGGAATTCAACGACGACTACGCCCCTGAGGACTGCGATACCGCCGCGGCAGACATTGCCCGGATCCTGGATCAGATGGCTGAAAAGGCCGCCTGCCAGGAGTTGGAAAGCGAGCGGCTGCAGGAGCTCAACGACGTGGCTCAGAGCCTGTCCTACGGCAACATCCACGAGGGCGTCAGCATTCGGGTAAACCGGATCAAGTCTGTGGACGAGACCCTGATCGAGCAGTACCAGACCATTGCACCGCCTCTGCTGACCATCTCCCGCCAGCTCCAGAAGAGTCTGCTTCAGCAGCTCAAGGACAGCCGGCGGGGCGGTAAGCAGACCGGTCTGCTGATGGGACGGCGGCTGGACACCCACGCTCTGCATCGGAACGACGGAAAAGTCTTCTACAAAAACAACCTGCCCAACGAGATCCCGCAGCTGACCGTCGGTCTTCTGCTGGACGAGTCCGGCTCCATGTGTTCCTGCGACCGCTGCACCTACGCCAGAGCGGCCGCCATCATCCTCTACGACTTCTGTCAGAGCCTGGATATTCCCGTCATGGTCTATGGCCATTCCACAGGCTATTCCTCCGGCAGCGGCAGCACCGTGGAGCTCTACTCCTACGCCGAGTTTGACAGCTTCGACAACGACGATCGATACCGGCTCATTGACATCAGCGCCAGATCCAGCAACCGGGACGGGGCCGCCCTTCGCTATGTGGCGGAGCGGCTGTCCAGACGTCCGGAGCCGGTGAAGCTGCTGATCCTGGTATCCGACGGTCAGCCCGCGGATACAGGCTATTACGGCACCGCCGCGGAGGAAGACCTTCGGGGCATCAAGCACGAGTATCAGCGCAAGGGCATTCTCTTCGTGGCCGCCGCCATCGGCGACGACAAGGAGAACATTGAGCGGATCTACGGAGATTCCTTCCTGGATATCACAGATCTGAATCTGCTGCCCTCCAAGCTGACCTCTGTGGTCAAAAAACACCTTCGTTTCTAAAACAAAATACGACACTCACTGCCCATGCGGGCAATCACTACGCACACGGGCAGTTGGGTTTCATACCTTTCTGTCCGTGCGCCCGAAAACAGAAAGGAAAGATTATCATGCATTTTCTGACATTGGTACCCGTTACGGTTCCCGCCCAGGAGCCCGATCCCATCAAGGACGTTCTCGTCCAGGCAACGCTCATGGAGCTCCGTAAAAAATCGGAAAGCGACCCCAAGGATTTCATGGCGAAGATTTTCGCCAGCGAGCTGACCGGAAAGGTCACGCCCTTCGGACGCGCGGTCTTCGACGCGGTCTACGAGAAGATGGATCCCTACGCGGTGGAGACGGATCATCCCGCCTGCCGGGAATTCGTCGACTGCACCGACGAGATCCGGGAAGAATATCGCACCGGCACAATCGACTGCGTCCGCCTGGCGGACGGCACCGTTGTGGAGCGCTTCGACCCCCGCTTCCGCAATCGCTTCTCGGTCAAGGACGGAAGGATCGTCCAGAACGACTTCGGCCCCCTGCACCACAAAAAGCGCAGCAAGAAGGCCAAGAAGATGACCTGGCTCCCGAACTACCCCAAGAAGAAGCTCTATCACTCCGAACGGGAGCTGGCCGAAACCTACTACGGCTACGATTATCTGCCCGAGGAGGATGCATACGGCTACTACAGCAACACCGCCGCCTTCTATGACTGGCACGCCATCGGCGGCCGCTGGCCCCATCTGTTCCTGGTCCCTGAGGACTGCACCGAGTATACCTTCGGCGATTACGAGGGCACCGAGGAGGAGACCAAGGGGCCGGAGGGCTATCGCTGGGTGGCTGCCGCCCGGAAGAAGGACATCGCCTGGGACGTGATGGCAAAGCTCGCTCAGCAGAGGCAGACAGGAGCCTATTCTCTGCTGAAAACTGCCTATGAGACCCGGGAGCTTCCCGAGAAGTCTTTCCTGAGCTTCACGGAAAACGGCATTCAGGGAATTCTCAAGACCCTGTACCTGGATGGCGAGAGCCTGGAAACCTTCCTCAACCGGAACGGCTGCTGCGCCGACAGCAAGTACCAGTTCACCCCCGGCGGTTATCTGGCGGAGGGCGGCTATGAGGACTCCGGCTTTTCGTTCCGCTGCCCCAAGAATGTGCAGGAGGCGGAACAGGAGGCCAAAAGCACCCGAGCCTGGGCCCTGGAGCTGGACGCGTTCATCGACGCGCTGGACGACGATGCCGTTCTGGTCGGCGTTGACTGCCACATCTGAGGGGAGGTGCACAAGATGAACTCCTGTCTTGACGCCTTCTCCACCACCTTTGACGCCTTCACGCCCATGCTGAACTTCCACGAACAGCAGGACGCCCAGACTGAGTGGCGCAACTGCCGGGTGAACAGCCTGACGGTGGCCCCGCTGGACGCGTCCTCGCCGCTGAGCTACAGCTCCTTCGCCGGCAAGTGCAGCCAGGAGGCGGTGGACGACACCAAGGCCGGTCTCG
>CAMHRJ010000204.1 GCA_946187475.1 uncultured Clostridia bacterium
CGCTTCATGATATCGTAGCCGTACTCGGAATGTCCCATCTCACGTCCTCTGAAACGGATGGAAACCTTGACCTTATCACCGTGCGTCAGGAATTTCTTCGCGTTCTTGAGCTTGGTGTTAAAGTCATGGGTATCGATATTCAGGGAGAGCTTAATCTCCTTGACCTCGACGGTATGCTGGTTCTTTCTCGCCTCTTTCTCGCGCTTGGACTGCTCAAAGCGATACTTGCCGTAGTCCATGATCTTGCACACGGGCGGATTGGAGCCCGGCGCGATCTTCACGAGATCCAGATCCCGCTCCTCGGCGATGGCAAGCGCCTCGTCGGAGGACATGATGCCAAGCTGCGCGCCATCTTCACCGATGACACGAAGCTCCTTGTCGCGGATCTCGTCATTGATCTGATAGTTTACCGTTGCGATACGAACACACCTCCAGAAATGGCTGTGAAAACAAAAGCGCGAACGCAAAGCGTCCGCACCAATATCCGCCAGAGCACCGTTCCGGCACAGATATGGACCACGGACCGCCCATGCGGCCGGGTGGAGCGCAATGCGCCCACTTCATTTTCAGCATAGGTAGTATAACAGTCCGTGGTCGGTTTGTCAAGGGATTTTTTCAGGTAATTTGGAAAATATAAAACTTTAAGTAATCCGTCTCCGGGACGTTCCAGAGAATCGGGTGGTCCGGGCCCTGCTGCCGGGCTTCGATCTGCCGCAGGGAGACCTGGGCGTCTTTTGCCGCGTCCAGAAGCATGGCGCGAAACTTATCGTCCGTCATGAAGTGGGAGCAGGAGCAGGTGGCCAGGTATCCGCCCCGGGGCAGAATGCGCATGGCCTTGAGGTTAATCTCCTTATAGCCGCGAATGGCGGAGGCCACGGTGGCGCTGCTCTTGGTGAAGGCCGGCGGGTCGAGGATCACCAGATCGTAGCGGCCCCGCTTTTCCTCGGAGAGCTGGGTGAGCAGATCAAAAACATCGCTCTGGACATACTGCACCTTCCCTGCCACGCCCGTGAGGGCGGCGTTTTTCTCTGCCTGGGCCAGCGCGTCGGCAGACACGTCCACGCTGACCACCTCAGCCGCTCCAGCCAGTGCGCAGTTGAGGCCGAAGGCTCCGGTGTGGGTAAAGCAGTCCAGCACCCGCTTGCCCTTGGCGATGCGGGCAACGGCGGCGCGGTTATACTTCTGGTCCAGGAAAAAGCCGGTTTTCTGGCCATTCACATAGTCCACATCGTAGTGGACGCCGTTTTCCACGATCTCCACGTGGCCGCTGAGATCCGTGCGCAGACCGGGCAGATCAAGAAACCCTTTCCCCTGCTCCAGACCTTCCTTGGTGCGGATCTTCACGTCGTTGCGCTCGTAGACCGCATTAATCTCCTCGCCGCTCTCCCGGAGGATGGCGACCAGATCGGTGAAGAGCTCCGCCTTGCGCTGCTCCATGCCGAGGCTCAGCACCTGGGCCACCAGCACCGGACCGAATCGGTCTACGGTCAGGCCGGGAAAGCCGTCGGCCTCCCCGAAGATCAGGCGGCAGTTATCGAAAGCATCGCCCATGACCGTCCGGCGGTAGTCCACCGCATAGCGCAGCCGACGCTGCCAGAAAGCGGCGTCGACGGTATCGTTGTGGTTCCGGGTCAGGAGCCGGACACGGATTTTGGACTGGCTGTTATAGAAGCCCGCGCCCAGCCACTTGCCGCTTTTCGTGACCACGTCGGCAATGGCGCCGTCGGCCACCGGCTCGGCAGAGAGCACTTCGCCCTCGTAGACCCAGGGATGTCCGCCCCGAATGGAACGGGCGGCTTTATCAGTAATGGTAACTTGATTCATTCTTTTCTCCTGCAATGGTTTTTCCCTATTCTACCCCAGACAGCCGGATGCCGCAAGTCTAAAACTTTACAAATGCAGCATTTTTTGATATAATAATTCAACTCTTGACAAAGGAGAACGCCTTTGAAACTCAAGCATTTTTACATTCTCGTCACCGGGCTGCTGATTGCGGCGATTCTGGGTGTGGGAATCTGGTTTCTGATGAAAAACCACATCCTGAACATCTCCATCCAGGCACCCAGTCGGCCAGAGGTCGTGGAGTCCGCCGCACCGGAAACACCGGCAGAACCGGAGAACACGCCCCGGATCTACACCATCTCCATGGTGGGCGACTGCACCCTGTCCTCCAGCCAGTATGAGGACAGCTTCGACGCCGTGATCGCGGAGCATGGAATGGATTGGCCCTTCGGCGGCACGGTGAACTATCTGGGCAACGACGAATTCACCCTGGCGAATCTGGAGTGTACCTTCTCCGACTCCGTGCTGGGCTCCGGGGTGCTGTTTCAGTTTCGCGGCCCGGCGGCCAACGCGGGAATCCTGTCTGCGGGCAGCGTGGAGTGCGTGACCCTGGCCAACAACCACACGGACGACTTCGGCCAGCAGGGATTGACGGACACGGAAGCCGCTCTGGACGCGGCGGGCGTCAACTACAACGGTCCCAACGAAAGCAAGGTCATTGAGACCGCCAACGGTCTGCGCATCGGGGTCTACTGTCCCGGATGGCTGGGGCTCAGCGAGGCGAACGTCCAAAGCGGCATCGCCCAGCTCCGGGAAATCGGCGCCGACGTGATCATCTTCGCGCCCCACTGGGGCACGGAGGGAAGCTATCAGGTGTCCGACCTGCAGCAGCAGTTCGCCCACATCGCCATCGACGCCGGGGCGGACATCGTCTGCGGCACTCACCCCCATGTGCTCCAGCGCATCGAGGAGTATAACGGCAAGTACATCTTCTACAGTCTCGGCAACTTCAGCTTCGGCGGAAACACCCAGCCCCGGGACCGGGACACCGCCATCGCCCAGGTGACCATCCGGGAGCAGGACGACGGCAGCTTCGGTCTGGACGGGTACAACCTGATTCCCTGCTGTCTCAGCAGCACCGACGGGATTAACGACTTCCGCCCGGTTCCCTATGACGCGGAGTCGGAAGAATACGCCCGGGCCATGTCGAAGCTCTCAGGCGAATTCCAGGGCGGCGATCTGGCCGTGGATTACTCGTTTTTGAACAATTGAATGAACACCCGCCGCTCGAGTTCGAGCGGCGGTTTTTATGGTTTGGATTCATCCAATCGGGATGCCTTCGCCGCCATCGTCGATGATGCGCGGGAAGGTACAATTGGTCCAGCGCCAGAGCATGGTCAGCGCCTCGGCCCGGGTCAGACGGGAGCGGACCGCAGAATCCGACATACGCAGGGTTTGGGCGATCTCGGCGCTGGAGCACTGCTCGTAGTAAAACAGATACACGATGGCTCGATCCTTCGGCTTCAGCTGCGAGAGGGCCGACTCCAGCTCCGGGTCGGCGGTCGTGTCCGGCATGGCAACCGCTTCCTCCAACGGCAGGGTGCGTCTGCGCCAGGGACTGCGCAGCAGGTCTCGGCACAGGTTCGCCGTGACCGTTCGCAGCCAGGCGTGGAGCTGGCGCTCCTCGTCAAACTCCGGCGCCATCCGCAAAAATCTTAAAAAGGTCTCCTGCAGCACGTCCTCCGCGTCCTGCCGACTGCCCAAAAAGCTGTAGGCCAGCCGGTAGAGCGAGGCGGAATACCGCTCTACGATTGTCTGAAATTCCAGATTCATGGTGGGTATACTCCCGAAAGCTTTCTATCTATTGAACGATGAAAGCGATCGAAATGTTGCAGAATAGAAATAATATTCTGATTATGCACTCATCTTTTCCAATAATTGAAAATTATTGTTCGTCAAATTGCGCAATTTGGAATGATCTGCATCCAAATTCTTGTAGAAATGGTTTACTTTCCGATTCATTTGTGTTTTAATAGGGACAGAGGACCTGATCGATAACAAATCAGGAAAGCAATTAGGAGGTAATTCAAATGATTCAGTTTGCATCCCGCATGAACAACCTGAAGGGTTCCGCCATCCGCGCGCTGCTGGCGCTGGCCAACCGCCCCGAGGTTCTGTCCTTCGCCGGCGGCATGCCCGCCCCGGAGCTCTTCCCCGTTGACAAGATCAAGGCCGCTACCGACGCCGTCATGGACGAGCAGGGCAGAATCGCGCTGCAGTACTCCAGCACCGACGGTTTCAAGCACTTCCGTGAGCAGATCGCTGCCCGCATGGAAGCCAAGAACGGCATCAAGACTTCCGCCGACAACATTCTCGTCACCTCCGGCAGCCAGCAGGGTCTGGACTACTCCGCCCGCGTGTTCGTCGATCCCGGCGACGTCATCATCATCGAGAGCCCCAGCTACCTGGGCGCCCTGAACGCCTTCAAGGCCTGCGAGCCCAACTTCATCGCCATCCCCACCGATGACGACGGCATGATCATGGAAGAGCTGGAGAAGGTTCTGGCCACCACCGAGCGCGTGAAGATGATCTACGTCATCCCCGACTTCCAGAATCCCTCCGGCCGCACCTGGCC
>CAMHRJ010000205.1 GCA_946187475.1 uncultured Clostridia bacterium
TTTCCCCGTGTTCGTCAAGGGATAATCTCAGGAATTCAATCTGCTTTCGGCTTACTGTAAAGGCAGCCGCAGTATTCCTGCCGGTAGAGTCCATATTCCTTCGACAGCTCGATGCTGCGCTTGTAGCCCTCGCGCTTTTTGAAATCTGACGGGAGAAACGGCACACCATACCGCTCTCCCAGCGCGGCGCCAATGCGGTTCAGGCGCTCTGCGTCCTTATGGGGCGAGACCGTCAGCGTGGTGCAGAACCAGTCAAAACCATGTTCCTTTGCAAGCTTCGCTGTCTGTTCCAGCCGAAGGCGAAAGCAAACAGTACACCGGGCGCCGCCCTCCGGCTCCTGCTCCAGTCCCAGCACCGCGGCGTCATAGGCTTCGCCGTCATAATCGCACTCCAGAATGGAGACCGGCGTCTCGGTGGGAAGCTGGGCAATGATCTGGCGCTGGTTTTCCAGCCGCAGATCATATTCTGCTCTGGGCTGGATGTTCGGATTATAATACAGCACCGTCACGTTAAAATGCGGTGTAAGCGCCTCCAGGACGTAGCTGCTGCAGGGACCGCAGCAGCTTTGCAGCAGCAGCGAGGGCTTCTCCCCTGCCGGCAAGGATGCCACAACAGCGTCCATTTTCTTTTGATAGTTCTCTTTCATCATGTTCTGAAATTGCGGAAAGCCCGCAGAGCGGGCTTTCCAATCATCCATTAAGCTTTCTTCCACTTGACACCCTGGGGCGTATCCTCCAGGATGATGCCCTGCGCCTTCAGCTCATCACGGATGCGGTCAGCCTCAGCCCAGTTCTTTTCCTTGCGGGCAGCCTGACGGGCGGCGATCTTCTCCTCGATCTCCTTGGCAAAGGCGTCGTCCTCGGCTTCCTGCTCAAAGGGAATACCCAGCACGTCGCAGAGCTCCAGGAAGATGGCGCGGCAGCCTTCCGCCAGGGCCTTGGAGGGATCGGATGCCGGAGAGACGGCGGTATTGATCTCGCGCACCATCTCGAAGATCACGGAGATGGCGTCCGCAGTGTTGAAGTCGTCGTCCATGACCTCATCGAACTTCTCGCGATACTTGCCCAGACTCTCCACGAATGCCTTGTCGGCATCGGAGATCTCGCCGTCCTTGCCATTCTGGACGAAGAAGTCCAGATTGTTCTTGGCGGTGCGCAGACGCTCCAGAGCGGCCTTGGCCTGCATGAGGATCTCGCCGGAGTAGTTCAGGGGGCTGCGGTAGTGACTCATGAGCATGAACATGCGGATGCAGTCATAGCCATAGGCCTCGGCAGCCTCACGGACGGTGAAGAAGTTGCCCAGAGACTTGGACATCTTCTTGTTGTCAATGTTGATGAAACCGTTGTGCACCCAGTAGTTGACGAACTTGCAGCCGTTGGCAGCCTCGGACTGGGCAATCTCGTTTTCGTGGTGCGGGAAGGTCAGGTCGCTGCCGCCACAGTGGATGTCGATGGTCTTGCCCAGGTAGCGGTTGGACATGGCGGAGCACTCGATGTGCCAGCCGGGACGACCCTGTCCCCAGGGGGACTCCCAATAGGGCTCGCCGGGTTTGGCGGCCTTCCACAGGGCAAAGTCCAGCGGATTTTCCTTGATGTCATTGACGTCGATGCGGGCACCGGACTGCAGGTCCTCGATGGGCTGGTGGCTGAGCTTGCCGTAGTCCTTGAACTTCAGAGTACGGTAATACACATCGCCCTGCACCTCATAAGCGTAGCCCTTTTCAATGAGGGTCTCGATGATCTCAATGATCTGCTGAATGTTCTCGGTAGCCTTGGGATGTACGGTAGCAGCACGGACGCCGAGACCCTGGGCGTCGACGAAGTATTCCTCGATGTACTTCTTCGCCACTTCCTCGGAGGTGATGCCCTCCTCGTTGGCGCGGTTAATGATCTTGTCATCCACGTCGGTGAAGTTCTGGACGAAGGTCACATCGTAGCCCCGGTACTCCAGATAGCGGCGCAGCACGTCGAACATGATGATCGGACGCGCGTTGCCCACGTGGATGTAGTTATACACCGTGGGGCCACAGGCATACATGCGGACCTTGCCCTCCTCAATGGGGACAAACTCTTCCTTCTGCATGGACATGGAATTAAAAACGCCTCTCACGCCAATGGCATGAGAGGCGATACAAACATAATCGCGGTTCCACTCTCGTTTTTCACTCGTGGACGCCTTAACGCGGCGCAGACGGCGGGCATTTCCTCCCGCGCGCTCCCGGGCGCACTTCCGCTCATTGCCGGCAGTTTCCTCGCAGCTCATGGGAAACCTCTCTGAACCGGCGGGATGGAGCATACTCTTCCCGTTCAAAGCCTAAATATTTTACCACATACCAATCCGACTGTCAATCAGTCTTTCACCGCAAATTCCATGGTCTCCGGGCTTCTCAGCCGCTGGTGCTTATAGATCGGCACATTGTACTTGGCACCCAGTGCGCGAACCAGGTCCTTGTAGCACCCCTTCATCTTATCGTGGAACACGATGGCCTCGATGCCGCCGGCGATGGAATCCACGCAGGCACTGGCACGCTCCACACCGGTCTCGTTTTCATACTCCCCTGCCACCAGCCACTGGTTGGCCAGGCAGTGGGTCACGGCAAAGGCCTCGTCGCCCCAACTTTTGAGGGCCGCTTCGGCCCAGTTGGGTTCAAAATGAACACCACCCACGCAGAGCAGATTGTGCAGCTTCTTGCCGTCATCATCGAACACATGGGTCAGCGTTCGGGCCAGAGCCAGGCACGCCTTGTCGTCGTTCCAGCTCTGAGGTGCGCTGCCGACTTCAATGTCCACCATGGGTACCGGGAACTGCAGCAGCAGATTCGGGTCGCCATGACCGTCATGGACGCCGGACCAGTGGGTGGCCTCGGTGACCACATGGTATTGCTCCAGACCCAACTCCACGCGGTTGCGTTCAAATGCCACCAGCAGATTGCGCATGAAGCGCGGGTTGGCCTTGCCATAGCAGCCGGAGGCCATATCACCCAGAGAATGCACCGTCAGCACGTCATCCGGGGCATTGCCGCCCTCGTGCCATGTGACCATGCCAGACATATCCGCATCCATGAAATGGGCCTGCATCTCCGGCAGGAACCGCGGATAATCCAGGCAGAGAGCAATGTCCGTGGGCACGAAGAAATACTCGTGGGTACCGTCAGAATAACGCTTCACGTCCTCACCGCAAAAGGTGAAGCCCGCGCTTTCCTTTAGAATGCCCTCAACCTCCAGATGGTCCCAGACGCGGAAGGACACATGGCCCCAGTTGTGGTTGTTGCAGATGAAGTAGACAGCTTTCATGTATGAAACTCCTTATTTGTGATAGTTCAGCTGATAGAGGTCTGTGCGGCGGTTCTTGAGGATCGGGATCTGATCTCGAATGCGGTCGGCGTAGGCCATATCCAGGTCCTGCACCAGCAGTCCGGGCTTCTCGTCCAGAGTATCGAGCACCGTGCCCCATGGGTCGCAGACCATCGTGTGGCCCCAGGAGGTGTAGGACGCCTCACTGTCTCTGGCCGGGGCGCAGCCGGCGGTGAAGCACTGGTTATCCACGGCGCGCATCCGCAGACTCAGTTCCCAATGGGCCGGGCCGGTGGTCATGTTGAAAGCACCGGGCACAAGAATCAGCTTCGCTCCTTCCAGGGAGAGGATGCGAAAAAGCTCCGCAAAGCGGATGTCGAAACAGATGACCACGCCGATCTTTCCGAAAGGCGTGTCAAAGAGCGTGTAGGATTCCCCGGGAGTAAACACATCGCTCTCCATGAAGCGGACGCCGCCTGGAACGTCAATGTCGAACAGATGGGTCTTGCGGTGCTTTGCCACCTGCTCTCCCTCGGGTGAAAAAACATAGCTGGTATTATAGAGCCTGTCCCCTTCCCGCTCCGGGACGCTGCCGCCCACGAGCCAGATGTGTTGCTCCATGGCCGCCCGGCGCAGAACCTGCCAGGTTGGTCCGCCCTGAGGCTCGGCGTATTTCGGAAACTCCGCGTTATCATACGGGCATGCCCACATCTCCGGCAAACATACCAGCTCGCAGCCCTTCGCCGCTGCGTCGGATACCATGGAATCCATGGCTTTGAAATTCTGCTCCAAAGACGCGGTCACCGGCAGCTGACACAGTCCAAGTTTCATGAGAGCGGCTCCTTTCATGCTTTTATTTGGTAAAGATTTTAGCACAGAACAACCGAATTGGCAAGAAAAAGCAAATAAATATGAAAATAATAAAAGGCTATCATCGGAATTCCTCTTTCATTGTATAAATGTTCACAGAATATTGCCTTGCATTTCCTGTCCGCTTGGTGTAAATTATACAGATAGAGGAACGAAAACCTCAAATGACAACAACAGGAGGATTTCCAATGGCAGTCATTGATTTAACCAGGTACGGCATCACCGATACCACCGAGATCGTTTAT
>CAMHRJ010000206.1 GCA_946187475.1 uncultured Clostridia bacterium
AGCAAGCAGTATGCCGCGATCTTCGATGAGACCAAGGCAAAGCTCATCCGCGCGCTGGATATCCCGGATACGCACGCGGTGCTGTTTCTGCAGGGCGGCGCCTCCACGCAGTTTTCCATGGTGCCGCTGAATCTGCTGCCTGTGGGCGGCAGCGCGGACTACGCCGTCACCGGTCACTTTTCCAATAGCGCGGCGAAGGAAGCGGCCAAGTACAGCACGGTCCGCCGCGCGGCGGATACTACCGAGGCGAAGCATACCTTCATCCCTGCCCAGGCGGAGCTGTCTCTGGACCCCGATGCCGCCTATTTCCATTACTGTGCCAACAACACCATCTACGGCACCGAGTGGCAGTATGTGCCCGAGACGGGCAGCGTGCCCCTGGTGTGCGACATGTCCTCGGACATCCTCTCCCGCCCGGTGGAGGTCTCCAGGTACGGCCTCATCTACGCCGGCGCCCAGAAGAACATGGCCCCGGCGGGACTCACCGTGGTGGTCATCGACAAAACCCTCGCCGGACACGAGCGGCCGGAGACGCCCCTCATGCTGAGCTATCAGCGCATGATCGAAAAGGACTCCATGTTCAACACTCCGCCCTGCTGGTGCATCTACATCCTGGGTCTGGTGCTGGACTGGCTGGAGACCCAGGGCGGCGTTTCGGGTATGGAACAGATCAAGCGTGCGCGGGCGGCCAAGGTCTATGACTTTCTGGATAACAGCCGCCTCTTCCGTGCCAACGCCCGGCCCGGCTCCCGCTCAGACATGAACGTCACCTTCCGCACCGGCGATGACGCCCTGGACGCGGAGTTTGTCTCCGGCGCCGCTGCCCGCGGCCTGCTGAATCTCAAAGGCCACCGGGTGGCCGGCGGCATGCGCGCTTCGCTCTACAACGCCATGCCCATGGCCGGTGTGGACGCGCTGATCGATTATCTCAAGGAATTCGAGGTCAACCACCATGGATCATAAAAAGTTTCAAATCCAGATCATGAACCACATTGCCGAGCGCGGCATCGCCTCCCTGGTGGAGCGGGGCTGCACCGTGGGGCAGAATCTGGAGAACCCCGACGGCATCCTCCTGCGCAGCGCCAACCTTCACGACTATCCCTTCCGGGAGAATCTGGTGGCCATCGCCCGCAGCGGCGCCGGCACCAACAACATCCCGCTGAAAACCTGCTGCGAGAAGGGCATCGTGGTCTTCAACAGCCCCGGCGCCAACGCCGAGGCCGTCAAGGAGCTGATCCTCTGCTCACTGGTCATGTCCTCCCGCAACGTGCTGGGCAGCATCGACTGGGTCAAGGGACTGAAGGACGAGGGCGACAACATCCCCAACCTGGTGGAAAAGGGCAAGGCCGCCTTCTCCGGCCCGGAGCTCATGGGCAAGACCCTGGGCGTCATCGGTCTGGGCGCCATCGGCTCCCTGATCGCCAACATTGCCGTGAAGCTGGGCATGAACGTCGTCGGCTATGATCCCTACCTCTCCGTGGACGCCGCCTGGCGTCTCAGCCGCAGCGTCAAGCACGCCGTGGACGTGGACGAGGTCTATATGAAGTCCGACTACATCAGCATCAACGTGCCCTATACCGAGGCTACCAAGGGGATGCTCAACGCCAAGGCCTTCTCGAAGATGAAGCAGGGCGTGCGCATCATCAACGAGTCCCGGGGCGAGGTCGTGAACGACGACGACATGATCGCCGCCGTGGCCGAGGGCCGGGTAGGAAAATACGTCACCGACTTCCCCAACAAGAAGCTCATCGGCGTGGAGAACATCATCTGCATGCCCCATCTGGGCGCCGTCACCCCCGAGAGCGAGGAGAAAAGCTCCGTCATGGCGGCCCACGAGCTCTATGACTATCTGGAAAACGGCAACATCAAAAACTCCGTCAACTTCCCGGACGCCACCCTGGAGCGCATGGGTCTGCGCAGACTCTGCATCCTCCACCGGAACGTGCCGAAGATGCTGAATCAGTTTTTGGACATCGCCTGCCGCACGGGCCTGAACGTGGACAACATGATCAACAAGGCCTACGGCGAATACGCCTATGCCATGATCGACCTCAACGGCGAGCTCACCCCCGAGCAGATCGAGGAGCTGCGCAATGTGCCCGAGGTCATCCGCGTTCGCGTGGTGTGATCCTTTCAGACAACAAAAATCCACCGGTTTTCCGGTGGATTTTTCATTTCATATCCCGTTTGTCCATGCGGCGGATAAAGGTCTGTGCCGCGAAGCCGGTGAAAAGTCCGGCGGCGATGCCGCTCAGCAGCAGCACCGGCAGATAGCTCACGATGGCCGGGGTGCCCGTGACCACGATGGCCACCAGGATCTGCCCGATGTTGTGGAAGATTGCGCCGATGACGCTGGCCACCCAGATCTGCCTGCGGGTGAGAATCCGTTTCAGCAGCAGCATCACCACGAAGCACAGCAGGCCGCCCGCGAGACTGTAGGCCAGACTCATGACCTGCCCGGCGAAGAGACTGCCCAGCAGGATGCGCGCCACCAGGATCATCAGCGCGGGGCCTGCGCCCAGAGTGAAGACCGCGTAGACCGTGACGATGTTCGCCAGACCCAGCTTCACGCCGGGGATGGGCACCGGCGCGGGGATCTGTGCCTCGGCCACATGGATGGCCAGGGCGATGGCCGTGAGCAGCGCCATGAAGGTCAGCTGTTTGGTTGAGATCTTCTTCATCCGACCACCCCGTCAATGGGATTCTCTGTATCCTGGGCCGAATCCTCAATCTCGATCACCAGCCGGTTCGGCAGGCAGACGATGGGCATTTTGCCGTCCGACCGCCAGCCCATGTTCACGCAGACCTGATCCGGGCAGTCCGCGTGGCTGACGCAGATGCGGCCCGGCTCGGCAGTAATGACGTTTTCGCCCACGGGGCCGGAGACGGTGAAGGTCTCAGGCTCGGTGAGCTTGTTTAAGTCGATGGAGCGGACGCATTCGCCGTCCAGATAGACGTTGGCGATGAGCTTGTCCGCGTTCGCGCTGAAATGCTGCCACGCCAGCGCAGCGGCGGAGAGCAGCGCCACCGCAGCGATCAGGATGACCCAGAAGGAGGTCTTTTTCATTTCGTCACCACCGTGATGGGGTTGTTTGCCCAGGGCTCCATGGCCTCAAAGCGATCGGCAAAGCCCTGAGACATGACGAGACTGCCGTCTTCCAAAACCAGCAGATAGTCAAAGCCGTCGTTTGCTTTCCAGAATTCCGCCGTTTTTTCCGGCCCCATGATGAAGCAGGCCGTGCTCAGCGCGTCGCACATGGCGCCGGAGGCGCCTGCGATGGTGGCGGAGATCACGCCGCTGCGGGCCGGCGCGCCGGTGGCGGGATCGATGATGTGCCAGTAGGTCTCGCCGTCCTGCTCGAAATAGCGCTCGTAGCCGCCGGAGGTGATGACCGCCTGATCCGCCACCTCGATGACGCCCACAAAGCCCTCGCCGCCCTCGGGATTCTGGATGGCGATGCGCCAGTTGGAGCCGTCGGGCTTTGTGCCCAGGGTCTGGACGTTGCCGCCCAGGGAAACCATGCCGGAGGTGACGCCGTTTTCCCGGAAGACCTCCATGACCTGGTCCCCGGTGTAGCCCTTGGCCACGCTGCCGAGATCGATCTCCATGCCCTCGGCGGTCTGCACCGTGGAGGAGGCCGCGTCAAACTGCACGTCCTGATAGTCCACATGCGCCAGCAGGCTCTGAATCGTGTCCGCAGACGGCACCTGATATTCCCCGGTGGTAAAGCCCCAGGCCTTCAGCACGGGGTAGACGGAGATGTCCAGCGCGCCGCCGGTTTTGCCGCAGAATTCCAGCGCCGTCTGCAGCAGGGCGGCGGTGTCCGGGCTGACTTCCACGCGCTCGCCGCTGTGGGTGTTCACGTTGGAGATGTCGCTGGTTTCAATGGTGACGGAAAACAGCCGCTCCAGATCCGTGATGCGCGCGGCGGCCGCTTCCGCAGCCTCGGCAGCGTTGGGGCCGTAGGGAGTCAGGTCCATGACCGTGTCCATGGCGAAGATGGTTTTCGTCACGCTCTCCGGTTCCGCGGCCTCCGAGCCCTGGGGCGCACCGCCGTTTCCGCAGGCGCATAGAAACAGCAGCGAGAGCAGAAGAGCGATCACGCGCAGCGCGTTATATTTATGAAAATGCTTCATGCTTGAAATCCTTTCGGAAAGGTTAGCCCAAGATTACCACATTTTCGCCGCTGTTGCAAGGCATCCGACCAAAACGCACAGCCAAAAAAATACTGTGGCGTTTCCGTGGGAACTGTGGTATACTATATCAATGCAAAAATGAGGAAAAGAACGCTGCGAAATCCGTATCCACGTCGACAAATTGATATTCAACGGGATGTTGGAAAACTGCTCGATCTGACATGGCTCTCCCTCCGGGAGAGCTG
>CAMHRJ010000207.1 GCA_946187475.1 uncultured Clostridia bacterium
GGCGGCAGAGTCGATCTTGATGATGTCCTTTTTGCCCAGCTTGCCGCTGGGGGCGTTCTTGATGATGGCCACCGGGCAGTCCAGCTTGCCCAGCTTCAGAAGCCGGTAGAGCTCCATGGCGCCGCCGGCGCGGATGTGGTCGATGACGATGCCGTTCTGGATGGAATCAATGTTCATGCTGTGCCTCCTCCAAAAGCTTGAGGATGAGTGCCATGCGCACGAATTTGCCGTTCATGGCCTGGCGGAAATAGCAGGCCCGGGGGTCGGCGTCGATGGCGGTGCTGATCTCGTTGACCCGGGGCAGGGGATGGAGAATGGAGAGGTCGGGCTTGGCGTTCTTGAGCTTCTCCGGTGTGAGGATGTAGCTGTCCTTCAGGCGGAGGTAATCCTCCTCGTTGAAAAACCGCTCCCGCTGCACGCGGGTCATGTAGAGCACGTCCAGCGACCGCATCACGGCGCTCAGGTCCGTGGTCTGCACATAGGGCAGCCCCTGCTCCTGCAGCACGTCCTTTTTGATGTAGCTGGGGAGCTTCAGCTCCTCCGGGGAGATCAGCACGAACTTCACGCCCTCACAGCGGCTCAGGGCCGCGATCAGGGAGTGCACCGTGCGGCCGAACTTCAAATCGCCGCAGAGACCGATGGTGAAGTTGTCCAGCCGGCCCTTCTCCCGCCGGATGGTCATCAGGTCGGTGAGGGTCTGGGTGGGGTGATTGTGGCCGCCGTCACCGGCGTTGATGATGGGCACGCTGGAGTGCATGGCGCCCACCATGGGCGCGCCCTCCTTGGGATGGCGCATGGCGATGATGTCGGCGTAGCAGCCCACCACGCGGATGGTGTCGCTGACGCTCTCACCCTTGCTGGCAGAGGAGCTGGCAGCCTCGGAGAAGCCCAGCACCTGGCCGCCCAGCTCATACATGGCGGCCTCGAAGCTCAGGCGCGTGCGCGTGCTGGGCTCGAAAAACAGTGTGGCCAGCTTCTTGTAGCGGCATTTCTCCCGGTAGTCCTCCCAGTGGGCCACGATGTCGTCCGCCAGATCCAGGATCTCCAGGATCTCCGCCTGGCTCAGATCGCGGATGTCGATGAGATGCTTCATTTCCCGGCCTCCATCCAAGATTCATCTGAAGGATTGTCCCGGAACTTCAGCACCCGGGCGATGTCCGCCTGGGAGATGTAGCCCTCGGCGGCGGCCGTCTCGCAGAGGGCGTCCAGATTCGTCAGACTCACGGCCTTGACGCCGGATTCCTCCAGGGCGGCCTTGCCCCGGGCCATGTTGTAGGTGAAGATGCTCACCACGCCCAGCACCTCGGCGCCGGCCTCCCGCAGAGCCTCCACGGTGGTGATGACGCTGCCGCCGGTAGAGATCAGATCCTCGATGACCACCACTTTCTCGCCGGGGTTCAATTTGCCCTCGATGCGGTTCTGGCGGCCGTGATCCTTGCTGCCGGAGCGGACGTAGCCCATGGGAAGTCCCAGCAGATGGGCGGCGATGGCCGCGTGGGCGATGCCGGCGGTGGCGGTGCCCATGAGCACCTGCGCCTCGGGAAACTCCCGCTTCACAGTCTCGGCCATGGCGGCCTCCACCTCGCTGCGGGCCTCGGGTGCGGTGAGAATCAGACGGTTGTCGGTATAGACGGGGCTTTTGATGCCGCTGGCCCAGGTGAAGGGCTCCTCCGGCCGCAGAAACACGGCGCCGATGGACAGCAGACGGCGGGCAATGGCTTGCTTCATAGGATTACCTCCAGGGGTTAGTTTACATAACATGTTCAACGAATTGTAAGCGAATCATCTTAAGTTAGGAGTTTGGAGTGTGAAGTGTGGAGTTGAATTGTGTTTTCTTCGAAAACAATTGAAAATCCATCCTTTAAACTCCACACTCCTACCTCCACACTCCACACTGATTTACCCCACGAACTCCGCGACGCACTTCCGGTATGCGGCCACGGGATCCTCGGCCCGGGTGATGGGGCGGCCCACCACGATATAGTCGCTGCCCAGGGCCTTGGCGTTGGCGGGGGTGGTGATGCGCACCTGGTCGTCCGTGGGCTGGGCGGCGGCAAAGCGGACGCCCGGGGTCACGGTGAGAAAATCGCTGCCGCAGCGGTCGTGGACGGCCACGCTCTCCAGCGGGGAGCAGACCACGCCGTCCAGGCCGGCGGCCCGGGCGTTGGCGGCGTACTGGAGCACCACTTCCTCCAGGGGCCGGTCGATCAGGAGCTCGGAGCGCATGCGCTGCTCGTCGGTGCTGGTCAGCTGGGTCACGGCCACCAGCAGCGGGTGGCTGCCGTCGGGCCGGGTGAGCCCTTCCAGTGCGGCCTCCATCATCTTGATGGTGCCGTAGGCGTGGACGTTGACCATGTCCGCGCCCAGCTCCCGCAGCACGCGCATGCTGTGGCCCACGGTGTTGGGAATGTCGCAGAGCTTCAGGTCCAGAAAGACCTTGTGGCCCCGCTGTTTCAGCGAGCGGACGATGGTGGGGCCGGCGGAGTAAAACAGCTCCATGCCGATCTTCACGAAGGGACGCTGGTCCCCGAACTGCTCCAGAAAGCGGAGCGCTTTCGCTGCGCTGGGGAAATCGCAGGCGATGATGACGTCTTTACCCATGATGTGCGCCTCCTATGATAGATTTTAAGTCTGTGATGCCATACCGTTCCATGACGGCGGGCAGTTGTTCGATGATTCGTTTGCAGGCGAAGGGGTCCCGCAGATTCGCGGCGCCCACGCCCACGGCGGTGGCTCCGGAGAGCATCATCTCGATCACGTCCTCGGAGGTGGAGACGCCGCCGAGACCCAGAATCGGGATCTGCACGGCCTCGTAAACCTGCCATACCATCCGCAGCGCCAGCGGGAACACCGCCGGACCGCTTAACCCACCGGTGATGTTGCGCAGAACGGGCTTGCGGGTCTTCAAATCGATGCGCATGGCGAGAACCGTGTTGATGAGACTGATGGCGTCGGCCCCGGCCTCCTCGCAGGCTTTGGCGATGGAAACGATGTCCGTCACGTTGGGCGTGAGCTTCACGATCAGGGGCTTTTTCGTCACGGCCTTCACTGCCGCGGTGACCTCCGCCGCGCTGTCGCAGCTGGTGCCGAAGCCCATGCCGCCGCCGTGCACGTTGGGGCAGGAGATGTTCAATTCCAGCCAGCCCACCTGGTCGCAGGCGTCGAACTTCCGGGCCACGGCCACATATTCCTCCACGGAAAAGCCGCAGACGTTGGCCAGGATCGGTTTTCGGAAGACCTGGGCCAGCTTCGGGAATTCCTCCGCGATGACCGCGTCCACGCCGGGGTTCTGGAGTCCCACGCTGTTGAGCATACCGGCGTTGCCCTCGGCGATGCGGGGCGTGGGATTGCCAAAGCGAGGCTCCAGAGTCGTGCCCTTGCAGGAGAAGCTGCCCAGGCAGTTGATGTCATAGAGCTTTGCAAACTCCAGCCCGTAGCCGAAGGTGCCGCTGGCGGGGATGACGGGATTCGCCAGCTCCAGACCGCAGAGGGTGACGTTCGTATTTACCATGTTATCACCCCGCCGGGGAAGACCGGCCCGTCGGCGCAGACCCGCCTGGGTCCATCTGCGGTTTCGATGGTGCAGCCCATGCAGGCGCCGAAGCCGCAGCCCATCCGGGCCTCCAGACTCAGCTGGGCGTCCAGCTCCTCGTTGGCGTCCAGCGCCGCCAGCATCCCCAGGGGCCCGCAGGCGAACAGCTGGGAATGGGTCAGCTCCAGCGCGTCCAGAGCGTTGCCCTGCTCGCCCATGGAGCCGTCCTCGGTATAGACGTACACCTGGGCGTCGATGGCCTTGAATTGGTTGACATAATATACATCCGCCGCGGTGCGGAAGCAGAGGGCCGCCGTGACGACCTTGCCCCGGTCGCAGAGGTGCTTCGCCAGACTGTACAGCGCGCCCACGCCGCTGCCGCCGCCCACCAGCAGGGGAATGGGCGTCACGTGGCGGGTGCTGTATCCATTGCCCAGCCCCGTGAGCAGGTCCAGCTCCGTGCCGGCGGGAAGGCTGCACAGAGCCTCGGTGCCGCTGCCGTTTCGCTGGACGCAGAGGGTGAGGGTGTCCTCCGTCCAGTCGCAGACGGAGAAGGGCCGCCGGAGGAATTTCCCCGGCAGGGACACCTGCACAAACTGGCCCGGCACGGTGATGGCGGAGCAGTCGCCCCGGAGCTTCAGCTCATGGACCGACGCCGTCAGCGGCGTGTTTTGAATTAGCGTAAAAGTGGATTGGTTCATAGAAAACCTCTCACATATCAATCGTCGAGATGCTGATCGTGATCTCCTCCAGCACGTCCAGGAGCACCCGGACGGTGTCCAGGGCGGTGAAGATGGTGACGTTGTTTTCCACG
>CAMHRJ010000208.1 GCA_946187475.1 uncultured Clostridia bacterium
GTGGGTTCAGGGATTATTCACTTTGCACCAAATCCCGGATGGTGTACTGCGCCAGATAGTCGCTGACCACCTGGTCCAGTCCCTTCCACAGGGGCAGCGTCCGGCATTCCGGGCTCCGGCTGCAGGGCTTGCTGCCTGGGGCCAGACAGGCCACCGGGGAGAGAGTGCCTTCCATGAGGCGCAGCACCTCCAGCACGCCGATCTCCTCCGGCGGCTGGTCCAGCCGATAGCCGCCGCCCTTGCCGCGGACGCCCTCCAGCACACGGAGCTTCACCAGATCCTTCACGATGGTCTCCAGATATTTTTCCGAGATTTCCTGCCGGTTGGCGATGTCCTTCAGGGTGATGTAGCCCTCGCCCTGATGCTCTGCCAAATCCACCAGCACCCGCAAAGCGTAGCGCCCCCGCGTGGATACCATCATGAAAATCCCTCCCTGATTCGTTTTACCTATTATACCGCAAGGTTCATGGGATTTCAAGCGGATTTCGCTTTTCGGGTCAGCAGCTTCCGCCCCAGATGGGTCAGGGGCACGGCGTAGAGAAACACCGCATACAGCAGCGCCCGGTAGGGCACGCCCAGCAGCCGCAGCGGCACGCTGCACAGGATGCACCAGGGCACAAAGGCGGGGACGGTGATGCAGCAGTTTTCCATATCCAGGGCCAGCTCCTCCCGGGTGCGGCCCTGCTGTTCATACATGGGCTGGAAAAAGGTGCTGCTCATGACGATGGCGATGACCTGGTTGCAGAACACTGCCAAGGCCGCGAGACTGGTGAGGATCATGGCCGGGAAGGTGCCGACGCGATCGGAAAGGGCGGAGACCACCTGGTCCAGCCGGTTCAGCATCCCGGAGTCCGTGGCCACGCCCGCCGAGGCGCAGGCCAGCAGAATGATGGCGCAGGAGTCGGCCATGGAGATCACACCGCCGCCGTCCAGCACCGCCGCCACCGCCGGGGTGCCGCTGTGGTAGCCCAGCAGACAGCAGCGCAGCAGCGGCAGCACCTCCATGCCCTGGGCCGTCAGGGCAATCACCGCGCCGGAGAGAATGCTCAGCCCCATGGACACCAGCACCGGAATCCGCAGCAGCGGCAGAATCAGCAGCAGCGCCGCCGGCAGAAAGGCCCAGGGCGTCAGGGAGAAGTCCTCCGTCAGGGCCCGGGTGGCGGAGAGGTCTACGGTCTGCATGGGGTTTTGCACCGACAGAACACCGTAGACGATCAGACACAGCAGCAGGGGAATCAGCCCGGTTTTCATCATGCGCTTGACGTTGCCGATGAGGTCTGTCTCCGTCAGGGTGGAGACCAGAATGGCCGTGGAGGATACCGGAGAGCCCCGGTCACCGAAGAAGACCCCGGAGAGCAGGGCGCCGCCGGTGAGCACCGGGTCTACGCTGCCGCTGCGGGCCAGGGTCATGAAGATCACGCCCACGGTGCCCGCCACGCCGAAGCTGGTGCCCAGAGCATAGCTCAGGAGACTGGACAGCAGGAAGGCCACCAGCAGAAAGAGCTCCGGCCGAATCAGCTGCACGCCGTAGCTGACGAAGACCACGATGGTGCCCGCAGCCCGCCAGATGCCCGTGACTACGCCGATGACCAGCAGCACCTTCACCACCGGCAGTGCTTTTGCCGCGCCGCCGCGCACCATGCGCAATATGGCGCCGCTGCTGTGGCCCAGCCGGGCGGCCAGGGCGCAGAAGCAAAGGAGCGCCAATGCCAGCGCTCCGATGATGTACCACACAAAAAAGCCCCAATTCAGGATTTGGTAAAGTGTACCATATCTATCTTCCGGATGCAAGAGATGAGATTTGTCAGCTTTTCAATCGGAAAACATCATTTTCCGATTGATGCAAGCGGAAGCCCGCTGCTCAGCGAGCAGCGGGCCCCTTGAGAGGTGCGCTTTATTTGGCGGCTGCGAAGCCCTTTTCCAGATCGGCGATGATGTCGTCGATGTGCTCCGTGCCGATGGAGAGACGAATGGTGTTGGGGTGGATGTCCTGATCTTCCAGCTCTTCTGCGGTGAGCTGGGAGTGGGTGGTGGTGGCCGGGTGGATCACGAGACTCTTCACGTCTGCCACGTTGGCCAGCAATGAGAAGATCTCCAGCGCGTCGATGAAGGCGTGGGCCTCGGCCTGACCGCCCTTGATGTCGAAGGTGAAGATGCTGGCGCCGCCGTTGGGGAAGTATTTCTCGAACAGGGCGTGATCCGGATGCTCCGGCAGAGAGGGGTGGTTCACCTTCTCCACCTGGGGATGGTTGGCGAGGAACTCCACCACCTTTTTGGTGTTCTCCGCGTGGCGGTCCAGCCGCAGGGACAGGGTCTCCACGCCCTGGAGCAGCAGGAAGGCGTTGAAGGGAGAGATGGCGGCGCCGGTGTCGCGCAGCAGGATGGCCCGGAGATAGGTGATGAAGGCGGCAGGCCCCGCGGCGTCCACGAAGGAGATGCCGTGGTAGCTGGGGTTGGCTGCGGCAATGGGGGCGTACTTCCCGGCAGCCTTCCAGTCGAAGCTGCCGCTGTCCACCACGATACCGCCCAGAGTGGTGCCGTGACCGCCCAGAAACTTGGTGGCGGAGTGGAGCACGATGTCCGCGCCGTGCTCGATGGGGCGGATCAGATAGGGGGTGCCGAAGGTGTTGTCGATGACCAGCGGAATCTGGTGAGCATGGGCGATCTCGGCGATGGCGTCGATGTCGGGAATGTCGGAGTTGGGGTTGCCCAGTGTCTCCAGATAGACGGCCTTGGTGTTGGGCCGGATGGCAGCGGCCACCTCCTCCAGATTGTGGGCGTCCACGAAGGTGGTCTCGATGCCGTAGAGAGGCAGGGTGTGGGCCAGCAGGTTGAAGCTGCCGCCGTAGATGGTCTTCTGGGCTACGATGTGCTCACCCTGCTGGGCAAGGGCCTGAATCGTGTAGGTGATGGCTGCGGCGCCGGAGGCCACTGCCAGCGCGCCCACGCCGCCCTCCAGGGCTGCCACGCGCTTTTCCAGCACGTCCTGGGTGGAGTTGGTCAGACGGCCGTAGATGTTGCCGGCGTCGGCCAGGCCGAAGCGGGCCGCCGCGTGGGCGGAGTTGTGGAATACGTAGCTGGTGGTCTGGTAGATGGGCACGGCCCGGGCGTCGCTGGCGGGGTCGGCCTGTTCCTGACCGACGTGGAGCTGCAGCGTTTCAAATTTATAGTTGGACATATGAAGAACCTCTTTCTTTTCAAATTATTATGATTCCGGGAAGGGAAAAGAGAGAAGTCACATTCGACCAAAGCGATAATTCTGCCGCAGCAGGGCTTCAAACAGTTTTATCATAAAAATGACCTCACAAAACGAAAATAACCGGAGAGCCCACTGGGCTCTCCGGTCGAAACAGAAGGGGAGGAGAACTCAATCGGGCACGACAAAGCACATGCGCATCATCATGCGCATGCCGCACCACATCATGCAGTTGGAAGTCAGCTTCTGCATTGGAACGTCTCCTGGATTTCAGATTTAACCCATCGGGTTGATATGTTTATACCACAGAATACCAACCTTGTCAATAGGAAATTGAAAAAAATAAAAAACAGACGCGCCATTTCGACGCGTCTGTCAGGGTTTGCTTCTTATGCCTTCACGGTGCCGTCGGGGTTGAACAGCGGGAGCTTTGCCAGAACGATGATGTCGTCCCGGTCGGCGGCGTCGCCTTCTGCCAGCACGGCCATCTTGCCGACGACCTCGGCCTCGGCCTCCTTGCACAGCTGCTCCATGGCGTGGAGACTCTCACCGGTGGAGATCACGTCGTCCACGATGATGACGCGCTTGCCCTTGAGCATTTTCGCGTCTTCCATGTCCAGCACCAGGGTCTGCACGCCCATGGTGGTGATGCTCTGGACGTTCACGCTGAACACACCCTGCATATAGGCCTTGGGCTGCTTGCGGGCGAGGAAGTATTTCTCCGCGCCGCTCTGCCGCGCCATCTCATACAGCAGGGGAATGGACTTCGCCTCGGGTGCGATCAGGTAGTCATACTCGGGTGCGAGCTTCAAAAGCTCCGCCGCGCAGTGCACGGTCAGCTCCACGTCGCCGAACATGACAAACGCTCCGATGTACAGATCGTCAGAGACCCTGCACAGGGGCAGATCGCGTTTCAGCCCGGCGATATCCATTTCATAGGTCATGGAAATGAATCCTCCTTAACAAATTTTGAAAAATGACCGAGACTTATTATACATGATTCCCTGAAAAAAGCAAGAGGAAAGGGCGATCTGCGGATTTTGGGCATTGAGATTCTTTGTCGGATTTGGTACAATCACCCTGAGGGGATGTACCATGAGCGAACAATCGGTTCATTTGAATACTTCCGGC
>CAMHRJ010000209.1 GCA_946187475.1 uncultured Clostridia bacterium
TGCACCGGAATCCTGCCCTCTCCCGCTTCCTCAAAGATCTGGATCTGCTCGGGCCGGATGGCCACCACACAGTCAAACTCACCTTCGGGAATGGTTTCCTCGGTCAGATCCTCTGCCGGGAAGACATAGGTATCCAGCTCGCAGGTGACATGCAGGCCTTCCTCGTCCCGCTTTGCCTTTCCGGCCAGGAAGTTGATGCGGGGATTTCCTATGAAATCGGCGGCCTCGAGGTCGATGGGGTTCATGTACAACTCCATCGGCGGCGCCACCTGGCTCAGCTCGCCTTTTTTGAAGAGAGCGATCTTGGTGGACATGGTGAGGGCTTCCACCTGATCGTGGGTGACGTAGATGATCGTGGTGCCCAATTCCTTGTGGATGCGCTGCAGCTCCGAGCGCATATCCACACGAAGCCTGGCGTCCAGGTTGGACAGGGGCTCGTCCAGAAGCAGGAGTTTGGGGTTGGAGGCCACGGCGCGGGCAATGGCCACGCGCTGCTGCTGGCCGCCGGACAGCTCGTTTGGATAGCGGTCCACATACTCCTCGATGCGCATCATCCGGAGGGCATCCTGGATGCGACGCTCGATCTCCTCCTTCGGCAGCTTCTGGATCTTCAGGCCGAAGGCGATGTTCTCCCGCACAGTCATGTGGGGCCAGAGGGCGTAGGACTGGAACACCAGGTTCAACCCGCGTTTGCTGGGTTCTGCGTAATAGGCCAGATCCGCGTTGATCATCTCCACACCGTCGATGGTCATGACGCCGCCCTGTGGCTTTTCCAGGCCGGAGACGACGCGCAGCGTGGTGGTCTTGCCGCAGCCGGAAGGGCCCAGCAGGGTCATGAAGTCGCCGTCCTCAACGACCAGGTTGATGTCGCGCAAAACGTGGTTGTCCCCGTAAAACTTGTCGATATGCTTCAGTTCGATTCTGCTCATGATTCTTCCTCCTTACCACGATTTGCCAATATCGGCGCCGAAACGATTAGCGATGATATAGCAGATCAGGATAAACAACAGCACACACACCGAGATGGCGTCGGCCATCTGGTTCATGCCGTCCTGTGAATAGGTGAAGGCCAGGTAGGACATCGTGGTGGTACGCTTGTCCATCATGATGATAATCAGGTCAAGCTCCTTGGCAATGCTGATAAAGGTCAGCATGAAGCCTGAGATAAAGCCGTTCTTGGCAAGGGGCAGGACGATGCGGGTCAGCTTCTTGCCGAAGCCCGCGCCGTTGATCTCCGCCGCCTCCTCCAGCTCCACGGCGATCTGCATCATGTTGGCCGTGCCGGAGCGGCTGGCAAAGGGGAAATGCTTGACCACGCTGGTCAGCACGATCAATGTGAAGGTGCCATAGAGCGAGGGGAGCAGGCCGCCCAGATGGGGCTTGGAGAACATCGCCACATACATGGACGAGAAGGCGATGCCGCTCATCAGATAGGGGATGAATACCAGCTGTTCGGTGAGGTTGCCGTACCACTTGCCGCGGCCGCGGGTGGTGATGTAGCCCAGAAACTGGCCGCAGAAGGCGGTGATGACCGATGCGATGACCGTCAGCCGCACGGTATTCCAGACGGCCTTGCCGAACTCGGTGTTGTAGAAGATGCCTCTGTAGCTGGTGTAGTAGGGCGCCAGCTCCTCGTTGGAGCCGATCCAGTTGTACATGGTCAGATTGCTCAGGCCGTAGCCCGCGCCGGTGTTGATCTGGAAGGTCTCCATGATCAGCACGAACATCGGCATAACCATCGCGAAGAACAGAAACAGCAGCAGGAAGATCATCAGAGGAACCTTGGCCTTGCCGAGGCGCATTTCGGTACTGCGCCCGCCCTTGCCGCCGATGGTGGCGTAGCTTTTGCGAACGCCGATGATGCGCTGGTTGGCAAAGATGATGAGGGCGGCCAGGGCGATCAGAACGATGCTCATCGCGAAGCCCACGTTCTGGGGGCTGCCGTTGATGAAGTTCTTCATCTTGGTGGCCAGCGTGAAGTAGCCGATGCGGTTGCCGAGGTTGGCCGCCACGCCGTAGGTGCCGATGGACTTGGACAGGGTCATGACCACGGCGGACAGCACACTGGGCAGCACCAGGGGGATGGTGATGGACTTGAGGATCTGGGGCTTGGACGCGCCGCAGATCTCGCCCATCTCCTCCAGCTCGGAGTTGATGGAGCGTAGGGCCGACTGCACATGGATGTAAGAAAAGGCGTAATAGTGCAGTGACATGCAAAGTACGATGGCCACCGGGCCGTAGGCCAGCCAGTCCGGGATCGGGATGCCCAGGCCTTCCAGAAAGCCTAGAGAGCCGGAGGTCTTGTTGCGGAACACCGCCAGCCAGGACAGGGACTTGCACCAGGACGGGATCATGTAGGGGATGACCACCAGCATGCCCAGCAGCTTCTTGCCGGGGATGTCCGTTCTGGCGATGAGCCAGCCGAGAACGCTTCCCAGAGGGACGCTGACCAGTACCGTGAAGAAGCCGCAGACCAGTGAGTTTTTCAGCGGCCCCCACAGGGTCGCCTTGGCCATCTGCCCGCTGAGCAGATATTTCCAATAGTACAGCGTGAAGTCGCCGACCTCAGCCCCCGGGATCCGGCGCAGCTCGCCCTTTGCTACCGTAAAGGTGGAGGCAATCATCTGCAGCAAGGGAATCACGATCAGGCAGAAGAGGATCACCAGGCTGATCATGACAACAAGGTTGAAGGGATTCTTGATCACATTCAGGATCTGATTTTTCAATCTGGTCTTATTGAATGGTCGTCGCGCAGCTTTTGTTTTCACATCCGTTGCCCCTTTCTTGCCGGCAGGTCCGGCGTTTCGGCAGAAGCAAGCTTTCGCTTTCGCTATTTTCGGGAGATCGCTCCTTGATTTTACGGATACGTTTCCGTCTCATCTTACATAATTGATTATAGCAAAATCACGGTTTTCGTCAATAAATTCTTGAGATAATTCGAACTTTTTGGTCTTTTTGCTGCTTTTGTCATACTTCTCTTGTCTATATTCACCACACCATTACGCTGAATTCATAAATCAGCAAATATATTTTCCGTAAATTTCCGTGCTTGAAGCGCATCATTTCCGTCAAAAACACGCCTTTGTGCTATTTCCGATAATTTGTGAAAAAAATGACCGGGATCGAAATAATTCGGGACAGAAGAGGTTTCACTTCCCACTTCTGTCCCGAATCCGATCATCGTCTATGTAGTTTCAGCAGTAGAGCTCCGGTTTCTCGATGGTATCCACCTTCAGGAACCGGGAGGTTCCGCGGGAGGCATTCAGGGCGTCGCCCGCAACGCAGGCCACATAGCCGTCCCAGGCGGAGGGGCCGGTGAGCTGACCCTTGTTCACAGAATCGGCCCAGGCGCAGAGCTCGATATCATAGGCCTCGATGAAGCGTTCCTTCCAGTCGGTCATGATGGGCATGCACTCGGCGGGGTTCAGGCTGTCCCAGCCGGCAGGGCGGGAGCGGCGGACCACAGCGTAGGGGTCTGGGAGCTTCACGGTGCCGTTCTCGCAAACCACCTCACACTGGATGTCGTAGCCATAGCCGTCGGCCACCTGGACCTCCACGTCGATGAAGCAGCCCTTCTTGGTGCGCAGCAGAACCACCTGGGGATTGTCATAGCCCCTGTTGGAGTTTGCGCTCTGGCGCACGCGCACGCACTGGGCATCCTCATACTCATCCCCCAGCAGCCAGCGGCAGATGTCCAGCTCGTGGATGGCCACATTGGTGATGCCGTTTTCGGTCTTGAAGCCCGGCCCCTGGGAGACGTTGCGGTGGCATGCCTTGATGAGCAGGGGCGCGCCCAGCTCGCCGGAGTCAATGATGCGCTTCATCTCGGCATAGCCCCGGTCATAGCGGCGCATGAAGCCCACCTGTACCAGGCGCTTGCCGATCTCCAGCTCGCGGGCGATGATCTCCTCGCAGTCCGCCGCGTTCTGGCTCAGCGGCTTTTCACAGAAGCACCACTTCTCGTGTTTGAGCACCTCCATCACATAGTCATGATGGGTGGAGTCGATGGAGGTGATGACCACTGCTTCCACCTCGGGATCCGCGATCAGGCCATTGCAGTCGCTGCCGAAGGAGCGGATGCCGTACTTGGCGGCCAGATCGTCCGCACTCCTGGCGGTATTGGAGGCCACGGCCACCACAGTGGCGCCGGGGACCTTCTCGATGATGCGGCGGCAGTGATCCTTGCCGATAGCGCCGCAGCCGATCAAGCCAACTTTCAAAACCTTATCCAATGTTATCTCCTCCTTAAAACTTTCTGGCAGTCTCCACATGGGCTGCCGTATCCCGGTAAGCTTCCAGATTCCGGGGATTCTCACTG
>CAMHRJ010000210.1 GCA_946187475.1 uncultured Clostridia bacterium
ACCCACAATATCAGAGTCAAAGTCTGGTGTGTTACCGTTACACTACGTCCCACCGCGTAAAGTGGAAGGGATTGGGATTACTCCCAATCCCTTCATGTGGGGTGGGTAAAGGGGCTCGAACCCTCGGCACCCGGAACCACAATCCGGTGCTCTGCCAACTGAGCTATACCCACCAAATCGCAAGAATGGCACGCCAAGAGGGATTCGAACCCCCGGCCTACTGCTTAGAAGGCAGTTGCTCTATCCAACTGAGCTATTGGCGCATATGTGCAACCGCTTTCAGCTGCTGTATGCTGGAGCGGGTGATGGGAATCGAACCCACGTATCCAGCTTGGAAGGCTGGTGTTCTACCATTGAACTACACCCGCAAGGGCTGTCCTTCCGACAATTCAGCTTATCGAATATAACATTTTGTGACCCGTTTGTCAAGAGCAAATTTGCTTCCAATTAAAAATATTCCAAATGCGGTTATTCTGAGCGGATTCGGGGCATGCTGTGATTGAGGTGATTTGAATGAACATGCAGCTTTCCCAGAAGGAGCTCGGCCTCCTGAAAGATCTCAAGGACCAGGAGCAGCTGTGCATCGAAAAGTACTCCAAGGGCGCCGCGGCCGCAGTAGATGGTCAGCTCAAGGGGCTGTTCGCCCGGATCTCGCAGATCGAGCAACAGCACTTTGATACTCTGACCCAGATCGAAAACGGCACCGTGCCCCAGCCCGCAGCAGGCGGCAGCCAGGCCATGCCCACCTTTACCCAGACCTATGCCACCGCAGACACGCCGGATAAGAAAAACGACTGTTATCTCTGCTCCGACGCCCTGGGCACGGAGAAGCACGCGTCCAATCTCTATGACACCTGCATCTTCGAGTTCCAGGACGCCAACATTCGCAAGGTCCTGGGTCACATCCAGGGTGAGGAGCAGGACCACGGCAAGATGATCTACGACTATATGAAAGCCAATCACATGTACCAGTGAGGAATCGCCGGAGCAATGCTCCGGCGGTTTTCTTTATTCCTTCGGCCTGCGAATCAGGGACAGAGGCTCCGCCTCCGCCGGCAGCGGCATGGTGAACCGCTGCATGGGATGAGGTACGCTGTCGATGAGCTCCCCTTCCTCGTTTCGCAGTTCCTGCGCCACAAAGCGCACAGGCGTTGAATTCCGGGTGACCAGCTCCAGGATCTCCCCGGCAAAGAAGCGGTTGCGCTGGGTCAGAATGGCGCTTCCCTGTGTCTGCCCCTCCACCACAGCGCAGAACTCCGCGCCGGAGAAATAGGCAGATTCCGAGGTATATTGCCCCGGCTCGCCGAAGTAAAAGCCGGTGCTGTAAGGGCGATGGCTGATCTGCTCCGTCTCCCGAATCCAGACAGAGTCAACCGCTCTCCCCTGCTTTACATCATCCAGAGCATGGCGATAGGCATTGGTCACCGCGCCCACATAATAAGCGCTCTTCATGCGCCCCTCGATCTTAAGGCTGGAGACTCCGGCGGAGAGTAGCTCCGGCAGGTGCTCGATCATGCACATGTCCCGGGAATTCATGATGAAGGTGCCGCCGTCCTCCACGATGGAGAACACCTCACCGGGGCGCTGACGCTCCACAAGACCGTATTCCCAGCGGCAGGGCTGGGCGCACATACCCCGGTTGGCGTCGCGGCCGGTGAGATAGTTGGAGAGCAGACACCGTCCGGAGAAGGACACGCACATGGCGCCGTGGACAAAGGCCTCCAGCTCCAGGTCCGCGGGCGTATTGGCCCGAATCGCGCCGATCTCGTCCAAATGCAGTTCCCGGGCCAGGACCACCCGATCCGCGCCCAAGTCATGGAGCGCCCGGGCGGTGACGGAATTGACCACGCCGAACTGCGTGCTCACATGGAGAGCCACATGGGGTGCATGGCGCTTCACCAGCTCCATGACGCCGAAATCCGCCGCGATCACGGCGTCGGCGCCTACGTCTTCCAGCAGCTCCAGAAACGCCGGGAGCCGGGCGATCTCATCCTCCCGGGGCAGCGTGTTGCAGGTCACATGGACCTGTGCGCCGGCAGCATGGGCAAGAGAGACCGCCTCCCGCAGCGCGGCATGGGAGAAGTTTCCCGCAAAGGCGCGCATGCCAAACTGCTCTCCCGCCAGATAGATTGCGTCAGCACCAAAATGGAGCGCCATTTTCAGACGCTCCATATCCCCCGCAGGAGCAAGAAGCTCCGGCAGATGTTTTGTTTTCATCGTTCCTTCCGCCATGCTCAGTTGGAATAGCTCTGCCGCGCGACGAAGGCGGAGAACTCGCTGTAGCTGTTGAAGAACTTGTGGGTGCCGGTCTCGGCATCCAGCGCGTAGTAGAGATAGTTGGTGGAAGCAGGCTTCACCGCAGCGGAGATGGACGCGGCGCCGGGGTTGGCGATGGGCGTGGGCGGCAGACCGGTATTCGTATAAGTGTTGTACGGGCTGTCGATCTTCGTGTCTTCCACGGTGAGGGTGTCGCCGTGTTCCTCCAGGACGTACATGATGGTGGAGTCAATCTGCAGCGGCATGTTCTGTGCCAGACGATTATAGATGACCGAAGCAATCAGCGTACGTTCCTCATCGTTGGCGGCTTCCTTCTCGATCATGGCGGCAATGTTGACGACCTGATCCAGTGAGAGGCCGCGGGCCTCCGCCAGCGTGACGGTCTCTTCCGTCAGACGGTTGTGGAAGTTCACCAGGAACTTGTTGATGGCGCTGGATGCCTGCATGCCCTGATAGAACTCATAGGTATCCGGGAACAGATAGCCCTCCAGACGGGTGGCGTCACCCAGGGCGGCTTCGTCCAGGAAGGAATAATTATAATTGTAGTTGGCTGCAGCCTCCATCAGATCGGAATACTCGCAGACGTTCTCTTCCTCCAGCTTTTCGAAAATCTGCTTCATGTTGAAGCCCTCGGGGATGGTGACCGTAGTGGTAACCATGGCACCGGAGCCCACCTGCATCTTTTTGACCAGCGCACGATAATCGAAGTTCGTGCTGAGCTCGTAGGTGCCGGGGTCGATGTGCCGATCGGCGTGGGAGAAATTGCAGTAGAGCTTGAACAGGCCCTTGTACTGGATGATGCCGGCGTCCTTCAGCACGTCCGCGACATAATCCAGATCCGCATAGCGGACCTTTTCGGTCGTCTTGGTGCCGTCCTCGTCCTCAACGGTGACGGTCTTGTCGGAAAAAGCGTCCTTTTCGAGGGTGATCGTGGCCTCGATGGGCTCTTTGTTCAGCGCCAGAACATCCGACGCGGCCAACCAGCCGACGCAGGCCAGGATGATGCTGATGCTAAGTACGAAGGCAAAGTAAATCACGCCGCCGAGGCAGCCGCTCTGACCGTCGCGCCGTTTGCGGATGGGCGCGTCATCATCGTCATCCGGCTCATAGACAGGCGTCTGCTGACTGCGGGCAGGTCGGGAAGCCTGGGCGCTCTGGCGAACGCTCCGAGCCGCCTGAGCGCGCTGGGCAGACTGGGCAGAATTGACCGCCGGACGGGCAGCCGCAGGGCGTGCAGGCTGCGCCTGTGGGGACTGAACCGCAGCACTTTCATGCTGCGCTGCTGCGCGCTGACGCTGGGCCGCCTGCTGCTGCGCAGTGCGCTGCTGCTGGGCCGCCTGGCGCAGGGCACGGTTGGCCTCCGCTGCGGATTCATCAAACTTCTTGTTGATCGGGTCAGACATGCGTCGTCCTCCTGAGAATGTGGTAACGTCTCAAATCGAGACGGCATAGGATAGGGCGTCAGCGAAGCAGGGGCCCGCTTCGCCCATACGCCGATAAAAATCGACTGCTGAATCCCGTGCGCAGGCGGTCTGGAAGCAAATCACCACGCACGGAGAAGGGATCAAATTATGTTTTGCAACAATGGCAACAACGGCTGCAACGGCACGCTCTGGATCATTCTGATCCTGATCATCCTGTTCGGCTGCGGTGGCAACAACTTCTGCGGCTGCAACAATGGCTGCGGCTGCAACGACGGCTGCGGTTGTTAAAACCGCGGGGGGTCTCTTCGGAGGCCCCTTTTACTTTTTCCGAAACCGGGCGCGAATCGTTGCAAACAGGAACTTCGGCAGATTCATCATCCGCCCGATGCGCTTCGGCTCCTTGAGCAGACGGTAAAACCACTCAAGCCCCAGCTTCTGAAAGAACACCGGCGCGCGCTTTACCGTTCCGGCAAAGACGTCCAGGCTGCCGCCGAGGCCCGCCATAAGGCCTACGTTCAGCTTTGGAGCGTTGCGGCGCATCCAGAGTTCCTGCTTAGGCGCACCCAGACAAACGAACAGCAGATCTGGCGCAGCGGCGTTCACCGCTTCAAGCACC
>CAMHRJ010000211.1 GCA_946187475.1 uncultured Clostridia bacterium
GACCTGAGCCAGGAAAAAAGCCTCTCCGATTGGGATGAGATCGAACGTTATGTGGCAGAAAACGACCCCTATGGACATCTGCTTTCCTGCCACAACTGCTTCTGCTTCTGGGACGCCGAGCGCCCCAACATCACCCACGCCAGCATCCAGACCAAGGCTCTGACCGAGCTCCCGCGCTGGATTGCCAAGTATCAAAAGCCCGTCATCATCGACGAGTGCTGCTACGAGGGCAACCTCCCTCACTTCTGGGGCAGCATCTCCGCGCAGGAGATGGTCTACCGCTTCTGGCGCTGTGTGGCCAGCGGGGCATACTGCACCCACGGTGAGACCTTCCTTGCGGAGAACGAAGTGCTCTGGTGGGCCAAGGGCGGCGTGCTGAAAGGGGCGAGCCCGGAGCGCATCGCCTTCCTGCGTGAACTGGTTGAGAGTCTGCCCGGGCCGCTGACGTCCCTGGCAAACGGCGGCATACTGACGCTGGCGCAGATGAATGACGAAGAAATGGAGACAGCGCTTGAGCCGGTGCCGGAGAAGCTGCGCGGCTTTGTCCGCTCCATCGCGGCGAGCATGCGCCGTATGGAGGTCGACGACCGCACCGCCCATATTGCGGGTGAGCACGAGTGGGCCGCCCACGCGGGCGAGGACGCCTACCTCTGGTTCAACGATCGGCAGTGCTTCGGCGAGCAGACGCTGCCCTTGCCGGAGGACAAGCGCTACCGTGTGGAGCTGATCGACGTGTGGAACATGACAAGAACCGTCCTGGAAGAGAATGCTCGCGGGGCCACAAAGCTCCGCCTGCCCGGGAAAGAGGGGCTGGCGGTGCTGGCAACGAGAATCGATTAAGGAGAACGGAATGAAAAACTATATGGATACCGCTCTGACCGCCCGGGAGCGGGCGGAGCTGCTGCTGAAGGAAATGACGCTGGATGAGAAGATCGCCCAACTGACGGGCGTTTTTTCCGTCAGGGGCTACGAAGATAAGATGGCCGAATTCTTCAAAAACGGCATCGGCCAGATCAGCACTCTGGGCTTTCGCATGTGCGGGAGCATCGAAGAGGCTGCCGCCTGGCAGCGAGAGCTGCAAAGCGCGGTGATGGAGGCGAACCGCCTGCACATCCCCGCCGTTTTCCACATGGAGGGTGTGAACGGGGCGCTGCTGCAGGACACCACGGCCTTCCCCTCCGGCGTGAACCGCGGTGCGGGCTTTGACCCCCAGCTGGAGCAGGAGATCGGCGAGATCGTCTCCCGCCAGGAGGCCGCCTTCGGCTTTACCCAGATCCTGGCTCCGGTGCTGGACATCTCCCGGGATTCCCGCTTCGGCCGCCAGTCCGAGGCCTACGGCGAGGATCCCACTCTGGCCGCGGCGTTGGGCGCAGCGTATACCCGCGGTATTCAGGAGACCGGGACGGCGGGCCGCCATCCCGAATCCGCCGCCAAGCACTTTCTGGGCTTTCACCGGGGCGCGGCGGGCATTCACGGCGCGGACGTTGAGATCGGCAATGGCCTGCTGCGGGAGGTCTACGCCAAGCCCTTCCAGGCCGCCATCACGGAGGCAAAGCTGCGGGGCGTGATGCCCTGCTACTGCTCCATCAACGGTCTGCCCGTGCATGCGAGCCGAAAGATCCTGACCGGGCTTCTCCGGGAGGAGATGGGCTTTGACGGCGTTACCGTCTCAGACTACAGCGGAGCGGAAAACACCTATGCCGTACAGGGCACTGGCGAGAGCCTCGCTGAGGACGGCTATCGCTGCCTAAAGGCAGGCCTCGATGTGGAACTGCCTATGCCCGCAGCCTTTGCCGCCATGAAGGAGCTCTTTGAAAAGGGAGAGGCAGATGAGAGCGTTCTGAACGAGACCGTTCTGCGGGTGCTCGAGGCCAAGTTCCGCATGGGTCTGTTTGAAAATCCCTATGCGCTCGAGGGCACGGAGCTGGAAACAACGATCCACCACAGCCATGACGACGAGGTATCCTTCCGCGCCGCGCAGCAGAGCATCGTCCTGCTGAAGAACAACGGCGTCCTGCCGCTGAGCGGCAAGGAAAAGACCATCGCGGTCATCGGCCCGGCCGCCAACAACGCCCGCTATTATTTCGGCGGCTACACCCATCTGAGTATGGTGGAGGCCATGTATGCCGCCATGAACTCCATGGCGGGAACGGGCGGCGGCGGAGACAGCAGCAAGGCCGAGATGGAGCGCGTCCCCGGCACCAATGTGCAGGTGGACGAGACGGAAGAATTCAACGGGGTGCTGCGCAAGCTGGAGCCTAAGTGCCGCAATCTCCTGCAGGTGCTGTACGACGAGCTGCCCGGGACGAGGATCCTCTATGCTCCCGGCTACCACAAGGCCGGCGCGGATGAATCGCTCTTCCCCGAGGCGCTGGAGATCGTGAAGCAGGCCGACGTGGTGATCCTGACCCTGGGCGGCAAGAACGGCTCCGGCTCCATCGCCACCATGGCCGAGGGCGTGGACGGCACGGACATCAATCTGCCCGCCTGCCAGGACGCCTTTATCCGCGAGACGGCGAAATACGGCAAGCCCATGATCGGCGTACACTTTGACGGCCGCCCCGTGTCCTCCGACACAGCGGACGAGCTTTTGGACGCGCTGATCGAGGCTTTTACTCCCGCCAAGTTTGGCGGCGAGGCGGTGACCAATGTGCTGCTGGGCAAGGTTAATCCCTCCGGCAAGCTGCCTCTCAGCGTTGCGCGCAACGCCGGGCAGATCCCCATTTACTATAACCACCCCAATGGCTCCGGCTGGCACCAGGGCCCGAGCATCGGTTTCCAGGACTATGTGGACTGCTCCCACAAGCCCCGCTGGTGCTTTGGCCACGGTCTGAGCTATACCACGTTTACATACAGCGATCTGGTCATCAACAAACAGGAAGTGGCTCCTGACGAGACTTTGACGGTATCTTTGCGTGTCAAGAACACCGGCAGCGTCGCCGGTACGGAGATCGTACAGCTCTATCTGCGGGACGTGCACGCCTCCATGACCCGCCCCGTCAAGGAGCTGCAGGGCTTCGCCCGTGTCGAACTGCAGCCGGGAGAGCAGAAAATGGTATGCTTTACCGTCGCTCCCAGCCAGATGGCCTTTGTGGATGAGGACGGCCGGTGGAAGATCGAGAAGGGCGAGATCGAGATTCAGCTCGGCTCATCCTCCGAGGATATCCGGCTGAACGGCAGCTATTTTGTGACAAAAGATGCCTGGCTCGAGGGCCGTGACCGCGCCTTCTATGCCAAAGTCGAAATCAAATAATACGAGGGTATTCTCATGAATCTGAAAAATAGCCAGTGGATCACCACAGCGCGGGAGCTGGGCGACGTGTGCCCGGTTTTCCGCAAGTGCTTTTGTGCGGAAAAAGAAGTGGCCTCCGCCGCCCTGGAAATCACGGCTCTTGGCGTCTATGAGGCGGAACTGAACGGACAGCGTGTGGGCGATTTCGTTATGGCCCCGGGCTGGACCAGCTATGATCACCGCCTGCAGGTGCAGACCTACGATGTGGCGGAGATGGTCCGGAACAAAAACGAGCTGCGTGTCACGGTCGGGCGCGGTTGGTTCCGCTCTCCCATGCCGGGCTTTGTGGATTCGAAGGACAAGCAGCGCCGCTACGATCAGCCCTGCGGCCTGATCGCGAGGCTTTGCATCCGCTATACCGATGGCAGCGAGCATGTTCTCAGTACGGACCGGAGCTGGGAGTTTGCCGAGAGCCCGGTCCGTTTCAGCGAGATCTATGACGGCGAGTGTTATGACGCGGCCTTTGCTCCCCAAAATTGGGAGGCTGCCCGTCTGCTGAACTGGTCGAAGGAGATCCTGATCCCCCAGGAGGGCGAGATCGTCCGGGAGACGGAGCGCGTGGCCGCCAGGGCCGTGCTGCATACCCCTGCCGGGGAGACGGTGATCGACTTCGGACAGGAGGTCACGGGCTACGTGGAGTTTTCCGTGACCGCGCGGGGGGGCGATGAGATCCGCTTTACCCACGGGGAGATGCTGGACGCGGAGGGCAATTTCTATAACGCCAATTACCGCACCGCTAAGGCTGATGTCTGCTACTGCTGCAAGGACGGAAGCCAGACCTGGCACCCGCGGCTGACATTCTTCGGCTTTCGTTATATCAAGCTGCTCTCATGGCCCGGCGAGGTTCGGGCCGAGTGCTTCACCGCCGTCGTCGTCCACTCGGACATGAAGCGCGTCGGGTGGCTGGAATCCGGCGATCCGATGCTCAATCAGCTCTTTTCCAACATCGTCTGGGGCCAGCGCGGGAATTTCCTGGACGTGCCCACCGACTGCCCCCAGCGGGATGAGCGCCTGGGCTGGACAG
>CAMHRJ010000212.1 GCA_946187475.1 uncultured Clostridia bacterium
AGATCGCCCTTCTCATCGCCCTGGAGAAGATGATTCTCCACAGCGTAGTCCATGGCAGACTGGTACCAGGGGCCGGTGGGCGCGGGCGGAACCTCGGTTTCAGACTCTTCCTCCGCGGACGTTTCATCCTCGGAAGTCTTGTCTGTCTCCGCAGTCTTGTCATCTTCGGAGGCTTTTTCGTCCTCGGCGGGAGTCTGGTCCGTGTCGGAAGCGGCGTCCTCGGAGGGGGTATCGGCGTCAGAAGCGTCCGAAGCCGCGTCCTTGTCGGCGGTGTCCGCCGGAGCGGTGGTCTCCTCCGTCTGGGAAGCATCCTCCGTGTCCACGGCGCCGGCAGATACCAGCAGCGAGCAGACGCAGAGAACCGCCAGCAGGAGGGAAATCAGGCGTTTGGTCATGTTCGTTTCTCCTCATTTCACAGCCTATTGCTGTATGTGATGAATTTTATTATACCGCATAGATTCGGATTTGCAAGTATGAATTTCCAGAAATTCAGATTTTTGCCTCCCATTCCGGGAGCTTGAAGCCCGGGAGTGCATAGGACGCTTGACCAGCATGGGATTGGACGCCAGCAGCGCAAACTGCTCGTCCTCCGGCATGGTGGGAAGCTTGTCCTTCAGCCCCAGCTCCCGATACGGGATGCCGCTGGTGTTCCAGAAGCGCTTGAGGGGCAGGCCGCTCATCTGAACCCATTTGCGGAGCTCCGCCTCCGTGGGCGGCTCGTCCTTGATCTCCCGGCGGGTGTAATTCGCGCCCTGATCATCCAGCCACTGCTGGGCTTTTTTGCAGGTGGTGCAGCGGGAATAGCAGATAAAGAGCATGGTGATACCTCCTATAGGATACAATACTTTATTCCTGTACTTCCGGCAGTTGGTCGATGTAGAACATCCAGACGAAACGTACCAGACTGACCAAATCCGCCGTGCCCATGGTCTCATAGGCGCTGTGCATAGCAAGCTGAGGCAGGCCGATATCCATGGCCCGCAGGGAGACCTGGGCGTTGGAGAGGTTCCCGAGGGTGGAGCCGCCCCGCTGGTCGGAGTGGTTGGTATACTCCTGCAGCGGAATGTCATGGCGCTTGCAGAGCATCCGGCAGGGGGCCGCCGTGACGGCGTCGGTGGTGTATTTCTGAGCCGCCTGATGCTTCAGGACGATGCCGCCATTGATGTGCGGGCGGTTCACCGGATCGGCCACAGAGGGATAGCCCGGATGGAAGGCATGGGCGTTGTCTGCCGAGACCAGCACGCTGCGGGCCAGGATGGCGTGCCGCTGCTCGGGCGCAGCGTTCCAATGGGCAAAGAGCCGGTCCAGCGTATCCCGCAGGAAGGTGGATGCCGCCCCCTGACGGGAGGCGCTGCCCACCTCTTCGTTGTCAAAGACGCAGTACAGCAGCGCATCCTGCTTTGCCTCGGCTTCGAGGAAGCCCTTCAGCGCGCCATAGCAGCAGGCCAGGTCGTCCAACCGGGGCGCAGAGAGGAACTCCTCCTTGAGGCCCCAGATCCGAGGCGCTTCCCGGCAGGTCAGGTAGAGGTCCATGCCGACAACGGTTTCCGGGTCAAAGCCGCAGAGACGGAGCAGGTCATCCAGCGCTGCGGGATTCCCCTCCGCCGTCAGCACCGGGAGCAGCTGGTTCTGCACCGAGGGCGCCTCCTGCTCCGGGGCGGTGAAATGAATGGCCAGAGACGGGATCAGCAGCAAATCCCGGTCCGGGGCCACCAGCACCTGTCGGAGGGTGCCTGCTTCCTCCACCAGCACACGGCCGGCGATGGACAGCGGGCGGTCCAGCCAGCTTTGGCGGATGGCGCCGCCGTACTGCTCCACGTTCAGGCGGGTCAGGCCACCGTCGGTCAGCGCCGGGCCGGGCTTGAGCTTAAAGGTGGGCGAATCGCTGTGCGCTGCCGTGAGGCGCAGGCGGCAGGGCTCCCCTTCCGGCAGCCGGAAGGCGATGATGGAGCTGCCGTTGCGCGTGACGAAATAGTTTCCGCCGGGCTCCAGCGTCCAGGTCTCGGTCTCCCGCAGGCGCTGAAAGCCGTGGGCCTCCAGTTGGTTTCCGAGATTCTCCACCGCGTGGAAGCAGCCGGGGCTGCGGCGCAGAAAGTCCATCAGAGACTGGTTCAAGGGATTGATTTCCATGGTGTTCCCCTCATTCATGACGATAAATCTTCTTCTCCAGGGCGAAGATGCGGTTGGTGAACATGCCGGGCTGAATCTCCGCCAGGGCCTCGGTATAGATTTCCATGCGGCTGTCGATCAGGTCGATCTTGGACAGGAGCTCCGCCTCGGCGCACATGGGCACCACCGCAGCGCCGAACTCCGGCTCGCCGTGGTGGCTGAGCAGCATGTGCTGCAGCAGGAGGGATTTTTCCTCCGGCACGCCCAGCTCCGCCGCCACCTTTTCCACCTCCTGGGCACCCATGACCAGATGGCCCAGAAGCTGTCCCTTCACGGTGTAGCCCGTGGAGAGGCCCAGCTCGGAAAAGACGAACTCCTCCTCCTTGGCAAAATCGTGAAGCAGCGTCCCCGTGAGCAGCAGGCTGCGGTCTACGATATCGGAATAAATCTCCGCCATCAGTGACGCCATGCGCAGCATGTTGGAGGTGTGCATCAGCAGACCGTTTAAGAAGCTGTGGTGGACAGTTTTGGCCGCGGGGATGTTCCGGAATGCCTCTCCGTGACGCTCCAGCATGGTCTCGCAGACGCGGCGGTAGTCCGCATCCTCCAGAGACTGCACCATAGCGCGGATCTCCGCCATGCGTTCCTCCGGATCGATTGGCGCAGTAGGCACCAGGGCGGATTTGTCAAAAACATCGTTTTCCACCGCCAGACGGAGCCGATGTGCCGTCAGCTGGTGGGTGCCGCGATATTCGATGACCTCACCGCGCACCTTCACCACCTGGCCCACGTTGGCCTCCCCAACCGGGCCGGGATAATCCCAGGCCATCATGGTAATAAAGCCCGAGCGGTCAGAGACCTGGGCACTGAGGTAAGGCCGGCCGTTGGCCGTGGTCTTGGCTGTGCACTCCTTGAGAATGTAATAGCTCTCGATCACATCGCCGACCTTCAGATCGGCGATCATCATATTGCGAAGCATGAAATCTTCCTTTCAGATTAAAGCGTGTGTTCAATTATACGATAAAACCCTACCGTATGCAAGCGGAAAACCGCCCGGAAAAGCCGAATGACGAAGGCGAAACCTTCGTCATTCGAATGAAATTGCTTCAGGGGTGAACATGCCGTTTCCAGACCCCGCGCGCAATCAGAAGGACACACAGCGTCAGCAGCGCCAGCACACCCTCTACAGCAATGGCGGAGAGATGCTGCGCGCAGAGGACGACTGCGCCGTCCACCAGCGCGTGCAGGAGGATGGCCAGCGGAAAGAGCCAGACGCTCCCCTTTTTCGCTGCGGCAAACCACACCAGAACCGACAGGGACAGATGCAGCGTCACCGCCAGCAGACGTTCCAGAATGCCCAGCAGAAATTCCGTGGGTTGGGTTTCGATCAACGCCGTAAACTGCGCCTGCGCTTGAGAGAGCGCTTCGGCAGGGACAGAACCCAAGAGCTTTTCGGCGGCGCCGGAGTTGATCATCACAGACAGCACCAGATTGCTGACCATGGTCAATCCCAGCAGCAGCGCGGCTTCTGCCCCGCCGTGGCCCGCGCCGTACATGAGGGCATTGGCGTCGATGGAATGTTCCTGTTTCAGCACATGGCGCATGGCGAGAAAGCGTCCGGTCTCCTCGAACACACCGGCAGCCAGGCCGCCGTACAACGCGTAATACAGAATGTTGTTCTGAATGGTCTCGCCCAAAGCAGAGCCCAGCACCAGCCGGTGCATGGCGCTCTCCAGCACCAGGGCAAAGATCACAAACACGCCGCAGCCGGTCCAAAACGCTTTCCCGGAAGCGCCACAGCGCTTGCGGAAGAAAAGATACAGCGCCACGGGAATCAGAAAACTGACGACGGCAGAGACGCCCATGCAGAGCATGGAAAGGCCAGAAACGGTTCCGGAAATCATAAACAGCACCTCCTTACGTCCAGTATGCACCTTCCACCCGGTGGAAGGTCAAGCGTTTTTTAGAAAGAATAGAAAAATCCGCAGGCTTAGCCTGCGGATTTTTGGATTCAGATCGCGTTTCCGGCGCTGGCCAGAGGCGTCAGGTCGACGCCGTCGTCCGGCTCGGGCGGCTCGGGGAGCGGAGGCTCGTTGGTCTCAAACTCATGATAGACCTCCAGGCCGGAGCCGGCGGGGATGAGCTTGCCGATGATGACGTTCTCCTTCAGGCCGATCAGGTGGTCGACCTTGCCCTTGA
>CAMHRJ010000213.1 GCA_946187475.1 uncultured Clostridia bacterium
GCGTTCGCAGCTATATCACCAGCGAGGTCCAGAAGGTGTACCGTCAGCAGGGCGTCGATATCAACGACAAGCACATCGAGGTCATCGTCCGTCAGATGATGCGCAAGGTGCGCGTGGAGGACGCGGGCGACACCAACCTGCTCTCCGGCGCTACCATCGACATCACCACGCTCAAGGAAGCCAACGCCAAGCTGCGCGAGCGCATCGCGGCGGGCGAGGAGGGCCTGCGTCTGGCCACCTATACCCAGCTGCTCATGGGCATCACCAAGGCCTCCCTTGCGACCGACAGCTGGCTGTCCGCCTCTTCCTTCCAGGAGACCACGAAGGTCCTGACCGACGCCGCCATCAAGGGCAAGGTGGACCACCTGGTCGGCCTGAAGGAGAACGTCATCATCGGCAAGCTGATCCCCGCCGGCTCCGGTCTGAACGTCTACCGCGACTTTGAGCAGGAGGTCGACGAGAACGCCGAGCCTGCTGTCGAGGATTACGTGGATCTGACCGCTCTGGTCTCCAAGACCAACGCGCTTTGATCCCCGGGAAAAAGCAAAAAAACGCCTGGAGAGCTTCCGCTCTCCGGGCGTTTTGCCGCCTCGAAAGGGGAGCGCAGCCGCGGCGTTTTCCCCCCGGGCAGCGGGCACTCCTGCAAAATCTTTAACTGAATTTCCTCACAAAAATTCTTGACTTCATTTGGTTATTATGCTACAATCCAATAGTTCGTGGCCATTCCCGGGCGGTAGTGCGCCCATTTGACCCGAACGGCGGAAAATCAGCCCGCTTGCGGCGCTGATCGAATGCGAAAACAGCATTGAAGAAAGGAGGAAAACAATGCCCACTTTTAACCAGCTTGTCAGAAAAGGCAGAGAAAAGGTCACCTACAAGTCCACCTCTCCTGCACTGCAGAAGGGAAAGAACACTCTGAAGGATAAGGAGACCAACCTGAGCTCCCCTCAGAAGAGAGGCGTCTGCACCGCTGTGCGTACCTCTACTCCCAAGAAGCCGAACTCCGCTCTGCGTAAGATCGCCCGTGTTCGTCTGACGAACGGTTACGAAGTCACTGCGTACATTCCCGGTATCGGCCATAACCTGCAGGAGCACTCTGTGGTTATGATCCGCGGCGGCCGTGTCAAGGACCTGCCCGGTGTCCGTTACCACATCATCCGCGGCACCCTGGATGCTCAGGGCGTGAACGGTCGTATGCAGGCTCGTTCCAAGTACGGCGCGAAGAGACCCAAAGCTGCAAAGAAGAAGTAATTTCCGACGGCAGCAGCCCTGTCGTTTATCTATATAGATCATGTGGATAGACCTAGGGGCGCAACGGACACAATCTGTGTTCGAGTACCTGTGATTCCATTTTTTAATGAAGGAGGGAAGCAACGTGCCCAGAAGAGGTAATGTTCCCAAACGTGAAATTTTGCCTGATCCTGTGTATAACAGCGTTCTGGTGACCAAGCTCATCAACGGTGTTATGCTCGACGGCAAGAAAGGTGTTGCTCAGAAGGTCGTTTATGACGCTTTTGACATCATCAAGGAGAAGACCGGCAAGGAGCCCCTTGACGCCTTCACCGAAGCTATGAACAACATTATGCCCGCTCTGGAGGTCAAGGCTCGCCGTGTCGGTGGTGCAACCTATCAGGTTCCTATCGAAGTTCGTCCCGCCCGCCGTCAGACGCTGGCTCTGCGCTGGCTGGTTGATTACAGCCGCAAGCGCAGCGAGAAGACCATGAAAGAGCGCCTCGCAGGCGAGATCATGGACGCCACCAACAACCTCGGCGCCTCTGTCAAAAAGCGCGAGGATATGCACAAGAACGCCGAAGCCAACAAGGCTTTCGCGCACTTCCGCTGGTAATCCGCACAGGAGATTCTCATGCCCAGACAGTATTCACTTGACCGCACAAGAAATATCGGGATCATGGCTCACATCGACGCCGGAAAGACGACCACGACAGAACGCATTCTGTATTACACGGGCGTCAACTACAAAATCGGTGAGACCCATGAAGGCACCGCCACCATGGACTGGATGGAGCAGGAGCAGGAGAGAGGTATCACCATCACCTCCGCTGCTACCACCTGCTTCTGGCGGAACACCCGAATCAATATCATCGACACGCCGGGTCATGTGGACTTCACCGCCGAAGTGGAGCGCTCTCTTCGCGTTCTCGACGGCTGCGTGACTGTCCTGTGTGCCAAAGGCGGCGTCGAGCCGCAGTCTGAGACCGTCTGGAGACAGGCAGACCATTACCGCGTCCCCCGCATGATCTACGTCAATAAGATGGATATCATGGGAGCGGACTTCTATCATGTGCTGGAAATGGTGCATGATCGACTCAAATGCAATGCCGTCCCCATTCAGCTCCCGATTGGCAGCGAGGCCTCGTTTGAAGGCATCGTCGATCTTGTGGATATGAACGCGCGCATTTATCACGATGAGCTGGGTAAAGACATGTCTACCGAGGAGATCCCGGAGGATATGCTCGAACTCGCAGAGCAGTATCGTGAGAATCTGCTGGAAGCGGTCGCAGACTTCGACGACGAGATCGCAATGCTGTATCTCGAAGGCGAAGAAGTCCCCGCGGATATGATCCGCGCGGCGATCCGGAAGGCCACGGTGGCGGACAAGATGGTTCCCGTTACCTGCGGCACTTCCTACAAAAACAAAGGCGTACAGAAGCTGCTCGACGCGATAGTCGACTATATGCCCTCTCCGCTGGATGTTCCTCCCGTGGAAGGGAAGCACCCCAGGACCGACGAGGTCGAGGTGCGGCATGCCGACGACGACGCTCCGTTCTCTGCTCTGGCCTTCAAGATCATGACGGACCCCTTCGTGGGCAAGCTGGCGTTCTTCCGTGTCTATTCCGGCACGCTGGAGAGCGGCAAGACCGTCATGAACTCCACGAAGGGCGTGCGGGAGCGCATGGGCCGCATCCTGCAGATGCACGCCAATCACAGAGAGGATATCACCCAGGTCTATTCCGGTGACATCGCTGCGGCGGTGGGCCTGAAGAACACCACCACGGGCGACACCCTCTGTGATGAAAAACACCAGCTTATCCTGGAATCCATGGAATTCCCCGAACCCGTTATCCGTGTGGCCATCGAGCCCAAGACGAAAGCGGGCCAGGAAAAGATGGCGATCGCCCTGCAGAAGCTGGCAGAGGAAGACCCCACCTTCAAGACCTATACGGACGAGGAGACGGGTCAGACGATCATTGCCGGCATGGGCGAGCTCCATCTGGAGATCATCGTGGACAGGCTCCTGCGTGAGTTCAGGGTCGAGGCCAACGTGGGTAAACCGCAGGTCTCCTACAAGGAGACCATCCGGCGCGCCGCAACGGTCGACACCCGCTACGTCCGCCAGACCGGCGGCAAGGGCCAGTTCGCGCACGTCAAGCTGATGATCGAGCCGAACGAGCCCGGCAAGGGCTACGAATTCGTCAGCAAGGTCACCGGCGGCGCGATCCCCAAGGAATTCATCCCCTGTGTCGACCAGGGCATTCAGGGAGCCATGCTCTCGGGCGTCCTCGCCGGCTATCAGGTCGTGGATGTGAAGGCGACGCTGCTGGACGGGTCCTTCCACGAGGTGGACTCCTCCGAGCTCGCATTCAAGATCTGCGGCAGCATGGCATTCAAGGAAGCATGCCAGAAGGCGGATCCCACGCTGCTCGAGCCGATCATGAAGGTCGTTGTCACCGCGCCCGAGGAATACATGGGCGACGTGATGGGCGACATCAATGCCCGGCGCGGTCAGATCCAGGGCTCCAATATCCACAACGGCGCGGCGATCATCGAGTGCAGCGTTCCGCTCAGCACGATGTTCGGTTATGCCACCGACCTGCGCAGCAAGACTCAGGGCCGTGCGACCTACAGCATGGAGCCGAGCCACTTCGTCGAGCTGCCCAAGAATCTGCAGGAAAACCTTGTGAATTCCCGCAACGGTTTTTCGAATTACTGAGTCCGTATTCAACAAATCATCTAAATTCTTTAGGAGGATTTTACAATGGCTAAACAGATGTACAACCGTTCCAAGCCCCATGTGAACATCGGCACCATCGGCCACATCGACCACGGCAAGACCACTCTGACCGCAGCCATCACCAAGTACCTCGCCCTGCAGGGCAAGGCTGAGTACACCGACTACTCTTCCATCGACAAGGCTCCCGAAGAGCGCGAGCGCGGCATCACCATCAATACCGCTCACGTCGAGTACGAGACCGAAGCTCGTCACTACGCTCACGTTGACTGCCCGGGCCACGCCGACTATATCAAGAACATGA
>CAMHRJ010000214.1 GCA_946187475.1 uncultured Clostridia bacterium
GTATCTGCAAAATGTAACATGAGGTGATTGGTTTGAACATCCAAATCTCTGCTGACAGCACCTGCGATCTCTCGCCGGAGCTGATTGAACAGTATCACATCGGCATCACGCCGCTCTATATCATCGACGGAGACCACAGCTGGCGCGACGGCGTGGACATCCACCCGGAGGATCTCTATGCCCATGTCCGGGAGACGGGTTCCCTCTACCAGACCGCAGCCGTGAATGTTTCGGACTACATTGCCTTTTTCTCCGAGGCTTTGAAGACCCACGATGCGGTGATCCACTTCACCATCTCCAGCGACATGTCCGGCTGCTATCAAAACGCCTGCATCGCCGCCCGGGACTTCCCCGGCCAGGTCTTCCCCGTGGACGCCCGGAACCTCTCCACCGGCATCGGCCATCTGGTCATCAACGCCTCCGAGCTGGCCGCCGAGGGCAAGCTGGACGCCGCCCAGATCGCCGAGGTGCTGACGAAAAAGCGGGAGAAGCTGGACGTCAGCTTCGTGCTGGACACGCTGGAATTCCTCAAGGCCGGCGGACGCTGCTCCGCCCTGGCAGCCTTCGGCGCGAACCTCCTGGGGCTCAAGCCCAGCATCGAGGTCAAAAATGGCGCCATGGGTGTGGGCAAGAAGTACCGGGGCAACATCAAAAAGTGCTACGTCCAGTACATCGAAGACCGCCTGAAAGGCCATGACGACATTGACACCCGCCGCATCTTCATCACCGACTCCGGTCTGAGCGAGGAAGTGCGTCAGGAGCTGGAGGACGTGGTTCGCGCCTGCCAGCCCTTCGAAGAGGTGCTGCACACCCAGGCCGGCTGCACCGTCAGCCAGCACTGCGGCCCCGGCTGCATGGGCATTCTGTATTATCACAAATAATACCATACAAGAGCATAGAAAATCAACGCGCTGCGTAACGCAGCGCGTTGATTGTTTTACAGCTGTTCCAGCAGGGCCGTGCAGCCCTCCAGAATGTCGGCGTAGGCGGTCTCGAAATCGTTGGTGTACCAGGGGTCGGCCACGTCCCGGTCGCTGCCTGCGAAGCTCAGGAGCGTGCGTACCTTCCCCTCCGGGTCCTCCCGCAGCAGGCCCCGGAGATTCCGGCGGTTATACTCCTCCATGATGACCAACAGGTCATATTCGTCGTAGTCGGCGTCCGTCACCTGCCGGGCCCGCCGATGGGTGAAGAGCACGCCGTGGGCGCGCAGACACCGCTGAGCCGGCGGATACACGTCGTTGCCGATCTCCTCCCGGCTGGTGGCCGCGGATTCGATCAGAAAATCGTCCCCCCGCCCGGCCTCCGCCGCCAGCTTCTTGAACAGAAACTCCGCCATAGGCGACCGGCAGATGTTGCCGTGACACAAAAATAGGATCTTTTTCATCTCTTTATATCCCTCCAAAACCGTTGAAAATCAACGACTTTTTGCATTTTGGTTTGATGTAACCTTTTGTAACTCTTCGCAGGTTTCTGCAGAAATGGTGTAAAAATGGTGTAGCGTTTTTCAGCCGCTCAGCAGGATTTTCTGCATGGATTTTTCCGCCGCGTCGTAGCTCAGATGCGTATAAATATTCAGCGTCGTGCCCACGTCCGCGTGGCCCATCAGATACTGCAGTTCCTTCACGGGCATCCCTGCCTGCGCCATGCGCGTGCAGAAGGTGTGGCGCAGCACGTGGGGCGTGAGGGTGATCGGTTCATGGGTCTCATTGTAATGCTCTACGATTCGTTTTAGTCCATGCTGCAGCGAGTAGTTGGTCTTCGGCTTTCCGTTTTTGTCGATGAACAGGAATCCGGAAACACCGTCCACCACGGTCTCCACCTTGGGTCTGCCGCGGTTTTGCACCACGCGGCGAAAAGCCTCCAGCACCGCATCATCGAGCAGCGGGATATACCGCTCTCCGCTCGCGGTTTTGGGCTTCTGCACATAGAGCCTGCCGTTGCGGTCATACTGCAGCTGGCGGTCTACGCGGATGCGCCGACGCTTGAAGTCCACATCCGCAAGCGTGAGCCCGAAGAGCTCACTGACGCGCAGGCCGGTGCCCAGCAGGATGACCAGCTGGTCGTAATACTTGCAGCTGCTTTTTCCATTTTGGACAAACGCGAAAAAGTCGTCCACCTGTTCGTCCGTCAGCGGTTCGCGGGACTCCGTGTCGTTGGCGACAACGCGGCTGAGCGGAAAAGCAAAGGGGTTCTTGCGAAGAATGTCCTCCTCCACCGCCATGTCAAAGGCCGGTTTCAGGACGCCCCGCAGACTTTGGAGCGTGCTGTAGCGTTTGCCTTCCTGATTCAGTTTGATGAACCACAGCTTCACATCTGAGGTTCCGACGTCCCGGATCGGCCGCTGTCCGAACACCTCTTTCGCAACGATCTTTCTGACATAATTGTGGTTCGAAACCGTATTCGGGCGGATTCCGTGCTGCAGCGACAGATAACGGTCCATCAGCTCCAGTACAGTCATTTTCCCATCCACGGTGCGGATGCCGTCCTCCAGATCTCGCTGGATTTCGGCTTCTTTTTCACGCAATTCCTGCAGCGTGTCTGCATAAACGTATCGGCGCTTGCCGAAGGGGTCTGAATAACGATATTGATAGGTGCGATCTTTCCGCTGGCTCTCCCCTTTTTTCAGGACGCGCCCGCGGTGATCCTTGCGCTTTTCTGACATCTCATGCCTCCTTTAATGAAAAGCGCCTGATATGTGGCTTTGAGTATACCACATATCAGGCGCTGATGCACATGTATGAATTTATTTTTTACACGGAATATGCTTTGGTCAGATAGTTTTCCAGCTCCTTGCGCTTAATAAGCCGTTTGGAGCCGACCCACAGGACAAATCTGCAATCGTCCGAGCTGGTCAGTTCCCGGAGCTTGGCGGTGCCGATGTTAAAATAGGCCGCCGCCTCGTCCAGAGTGAGGTTCGCCTTTTCACTCACAGGGATCTGCACTTTCTTCATGGCGTCACCTCCCCTCTCATCTTGCGTCGCGGTCGAGTCGTCGGCGCCGCTCTCGTTCGAGCAGCTGGAGGATCGACTCGGTCATTTGCTTCGGGGTATAATCGGACGGGAAGTACCGGCGCAGCTGCTCATATTGAAAGCTGACCTTTTCCCGCTGATTGGGCTTTTCCTCCGCCAGGATCGCCTCGATGCGATTGCGCACGTCGCCGGCTTCGCTCTCCCGGTGCATTCGGCAGGCCTGCGAATAGGACGGCGTGCAGTCGTAGAGTTCAATGGCTTCGAGAACTGCACGCTGCTCTTCGTTCGATAGATAGGACAGTTCCACGCCGACGGTGAAGGCGATGCGACCCTCGTCCACTAAATCCAGCAGACCGGGCAGCAGATGGGTCAGGCGGATGTAGCGGTGGATTTGGTTTCGGCTGTCACCGGTCTGCTCCGCCATTTCCTCATAGCTGTTCAACCTTTTCCCAACTTGGGAAAAGGTGCGTTGCCCCTGCCGGTTCATGGCTTCCAGCTTCATTTTGTAGGCAAACGCTTTCTCGCTCGGAAGGATTTGCTCCCGGTGGAGGTTGCTGTCCACCAGCTGGATGGCTGCCTCATCGCGGTCCACGGCATGAATAAAGGCAGGGACTTCCCTGAGCCCTGCCTTCTGCGCTGCCCGGAGCCTCCGGTGGCCGGAGATGACCTCATACTCCGCTGCGGTGCCCTCCAACGGACGGACGATCAGCGGCGTGAGAATGCCCTGCTCCTGAATGCTCTCGATGAGGCGATTCATTTCGTCGTTGTCCTGCACCTTGTAGGGGTGTCCCGCAAAGGGGTGCAGGCTCTGAATGGGAATGTAGATTGCTTGCATGATGTTTCTCCTTTTTCAGTTTGCTCTCATTAACATGTTTTTTCAGCGCTCCCGGCTGCGGTTGCGTTCCCGCTGAAGCGCCTGGGTTTCCATTTTCCGCTCGGTCTCGAGGGTCTGCTGCATGGCCGGGATCTGCGCCTCGATGTCCCTTGCGGTTTTCAGATCTTTTCGAAGCGGTTTCAGCTGCTCTGTGATGGCGCTGCTTTGCTGCTTGAGTCGACCCCGCTCAGTTGGTTCGGATGCTCTGCGGAGCTTGTTGCGGACAGCCTGCCGCTGCGCTTCGAGGGCGGCGATCTGCTGCTGCGTCTCGCCGATGAACGCGCGCAGTTGGGTGTCCGTCTCGATTTCGTTCTTTGCCAACAGGCGCACCTGCTGATCGTATCGGTCGAGCTTCGCCGCCTCCATGCGCATCTCCGGCGAGAGCGGACGGCAGCGTGCCTGCTCCGCCTCCGGGCCGGTCAATCCGGC
>CAMHRJ010000215.1 GCA_946187475.1 uncultured Clostridia bacterium
AGACGATGGTGACGTCCTTGCCCTCGCGCTCGACGCGGGCTTTGCCGATCTCATAGGGAACCTCGTCCTCCTTCTCGGGGACTTCGCCGGTCTCCTTGTAGAGGACCTTGTTCTCAAAGTACAGAACCGGGTCGTCGCATTCGATGGCGGCCTTCAGCACCATCTTGGCATCGTAGGGATTGGAGGGGGCAACGACCTTGATGCCGGGGATGTGGATGAAGAAGCTCTCGACGCTCTGGGAGTGCTGGGCCGCGCCGCCGCCCGCCAGGCCGTCCGGAGCGCGCAGCACCAGAGGGATCTTCGCCTGGCCGCCGAACATGTAGTGGATCTTGGCCATCTGGTTCAGCACTTCATCCATGCAGACGCCGATAAAGTCTGCAAAGTGCATGTCAACCACCGGACGGGCACCGCCCAGCGCCGCGCCGACGCCGCCGCCGACGATGAAGGTCTCGGAGATCGGGGTATCGATCACTCTGCCGGGGAACTCATCCGGCAGGCCCTTGAACTGTCCGAAGATGCCTCCCTGACGCGCGAGGTCTTCGCCCATGACGAACACTTCCGGGTATTTTTCCATTTCCTCGGCCATGGCCTCGCGGGTCGCCTCGGAGAAAGTAATTTTACGCATAATCAGGCACCTCCCTTAATCGACGTAAACGTCTTTGTAGAACTCGGACTCGTCCGGATACTCGCAGCCGACCGCATATTCCTTCGCGGCCGCAACCTTCGCACGGGCTGCTGCCAGGATCTCGTCCAGCTCCGCCTGGGTAAACTCGATTCCCTCGGGGAGAATCCCCAGGAAGTGGGTCAGCGGATCGGTGTCGTGGAAGATCTGCATGGTCTCTTCCTTTTTCCGGTACTTCTCCGGGTCGCCGACAAAGTGGCCTTCGATGCGGTAGGTCTTCGCCTCGATAAAGGTCGGGCCTTCGCCGCGGCGGGCTCTCTCCACCGCCTCGCAGGCAGCGGCATAGACCTCAAAGACGTTCTGCCCGTCGACGATGACGCCCGGCATGTTGTAGCCGTGGGCGCGGTCCGAGATGTTCTCCACGGCCGTGGTGGTGCGGTACGGCGTGGTGGAAGCCCAGCAGTTCATTTCATTGACAAACACCACCGGCAGCTTCCAGGCGGCCGCGACGTTGGCCGCTTCATGGAAGGTGCCGCGGTTGGAAGCGCCGTCGCCGAAGAACACGACAGAAACGTTGTCGTTCTTCAGGACCATCTTGCTCGCCAGCGCCGCGCCGGTGGCCAGGTTGTAGCCGCCGCCCACGACGCCGTTGGCGCCCAGCATACCGACCGAGAAGTCCGCAACGTGCATGCTGCCGCCCTTGCCCTTGCAGAGGCCGTCGATCTTTCCGAAGATCTCTGCCATCATTTTATTTACATCCGCGCCTTTGGCGATGCAGTGGCCGTGGCCGCGGTGAGTACTCTCAACAAAATCCGTCTTGCGCAGCGCGGCGCAGACGCCGGTTGCGATGGCCTCCTCACCGATATACAGATGAACGAAGCCCGGGATCTCGCCGTTCAGGAAGTCTTTCTTCACCGACTCCTCAAAGCAGCGGATGGTGCACATGGTCTCGTAGAACTTTCTTGCTTGCTCTTTGGTTACTTCAGGCAATGTTCTCACACCTTTCTGAAAATGTAAAAATTATAATTGCTTCGGGGAGAGGAGATACACGTCCATGTCCTCGTTATACTCCCGCAGCATGGAGATTCCTTCGATTTCGCCGAGGACGATGTCCGCGGTCATGAGGACTTCGGTCCCTTCGACAAGGTGTCCTCCGTAGGCCTTGCCGTTTTTATCGCTCATACAAATGTGGATGTGGAGATTGATGTTCCCCTCCGCATCGCTGCAGATCACGCCGCCCGCACCGGTGAGTTCGATGGTCTCATCCAGGGCGAGGATCCTTCCGTATCCGTAGCCGCACTTCTTTTCGGGAAGCGCTTCCACATCACAGAATCGGACCTGTTTCAGGCTGCCGATGGCGCTGATGACAACGCCGTTGTGAAGCTGATAGCGTTCACAGGCCTCCTGGATTCCTTTCAGCAGATCGGTGCCCGGCGCCAGCCGTACCACCACGACCCGCCCGAGCCTGCCCTCTGCCGCATTCAGTTCTTTGCTCATTCCGGTTCTCCCGTTATCTGGTCTGTTGGTCCTACCAATATGTCTGGGAAATATGCCCTGCAGAGGATTCCGCAGGGCATATTCTGGTGAATCATTCGGATTAGTCTTCGGTGAAGATGGATACCAGCTGCTCCACTTCAGCCTGGTCAAAGCCGAGGCCGACGCAGGTCTGGACAAACTTCTCGGGAACGCCGGCTGCGGCATCCTTGAATTCCTGAACGGCTTCGTCGGACAGGGTGGAAACCTTCATGCCGCCCTTTTCCCACTTGTCGAGAACTTCCTGGTCGCCTTCGCGCTCGAGCTGACGCTGATTGTTGGCGGCATAGGCGCCCGCCTCATCGATCAGAGCCTGCATCTCGGGGCTGAAGGAGTCATAGAGTTCCTGGTTCATGGTGAAGAAGATGCAGTCATACACGCCGGTCCAGTAGGTGACGTAATCCTGAACGTCGGAGATGGAGCTGGCATCGGCGGTGGGCAGAGGATTCTCCTGAGCCTCATAGGTGCCGGTCTGCAGGCCGGTGTAAACTTCGCTCCAGTTGGCGGTGGTGTAGTTGGTGCCCCAGGCTTCGTATTCATCTTTCAGGACCTGGGCGCCGGCAACACGGATAACCAGGCCCTTCATATCGGCCAGGCTCTCGATCGGACGCTGGTTGTTGGTGACATGACGGAAGCCGTTCTCGGCAATGCCCATCAGGTGCAGGCCCATGCTCTCCACGATCGGGGCGAGCGCTTCGCGGCCGGCGCCGTCGAGGACTTCGTCAACCTCATCGGTGTTATCGAAGATGAACGGCAGGGAGACGACGTTCAGTCTCTGGTCAAAGTTGGAATAGATCAGGTTGGAGTGAGCGGAGAGATCGATGGAACCGTCGCAGACAGCCTGGATGCCTTCGGTCTGGCTGCCGTTGGTCAGCTGGTCCATTGCATAGATCTCAACCTCGAAGTTGCCGGTGGTGCGCTCATTGACATAGTCTGCAAAGACTTTTGCCATCTGCGCCCAGCAGGTGGTCTCTGCCGCGGAGCAGCAGAAGGTCAGGGTGGTGTCTTCGCACTCGACAAGATCTCCGTCTGCAAACGCGACTGCGGACGTCATGGAGAAGACCACGCAGAGTGCCAGGATTACTGCCAGTAGTTTTTTCATGTTTTGCCTCCTGATATGTTTTTTATTTTTAAACGCATGCGCGTTCAGGGTACGGATTCAGGCTCAGCGTCCAAGGATAAACAGGCTGAACCAGGGGACATAGGTGATCAGCAGCAGCGCCACAACGCAGGAGATGATCATCGGCCAGACTGCCGCGGACATGGACGCGATGGTGACCTTGGTCTTGTCCCGCAGGCCCTTCATTCTGTCGCTGATGCCGATGGCCACAAAGAGGTTGACGCCGACAGGCGGAGTCACCTGGCCGATGGCGAGGTTCACCGTCGCGATGATGCCGAAGTGGATCGGATCAATGCCGAGCTTCGTCGCCACCGGATACATGATGGGGATGAAGATGTACATGGCGGAGTTGGCGTCCACGAAGCAGCCCGCGATCAGGAAAATGATGTTGACCGTCAGCAGGAAGACATACTTGTTGCCCGCGACATTCAGCAGCAGCGCCTGCGCGGCCTTGGAAATGCCGTGCTTGGTGCAGACGAAAGAAAACAGCGTCGCCGCGCCGATGATGAGCATGATGCCGCCGGTGGTTTTGCCGGAATCGACAAGGATCTTGACCAGCTGCTTCCACTTGACTTCCCGGTAGATGAACAGGCCGACCAGAAGCGCATACACAACGGATACGGCCGCCGCTTCCGTCGGGGTGAAGATGCCGCCGTAGATGCCGCCGAGGATGATGACCGGGACCATGAGCCCCCAGAACGCAGAGCCGAAGGATTTCAGCCGCTCGCCCCAGGAGGCGCGCTCACGGGAAGCTACGATTCCCTTTTTGTGAACCTCGATCACAACAATCACAATCAGCGCAAGGCCCATCATGATGCCCGGCACGATACCGGACATGAACATCTCGCCGACCGATACGCCGGTGATGGATGCATAGACGACGAACGCGATGGACGGCGGAATGACGATCGCGATGGACGATGCCGCTGCCATCAGGGAAGACGCAAACGGTGCGGAGAAACCGCCCTGGTTAATCATGGCGGGGATCAGG
>CAMHRJ010000216.1 GCA_946187475.1 uncultured Clostridia bacterium
CCTTGCGCCTGTTTGTGGAGATGGACGAGAGCGCACACATGGCCGAAGAGCTCGGCCAGATCGAGCGCATGGAAAAGCTGATCGGCAGCCTCCTGCAGCTGGAAAAGCTGTGCGCCGATGGATATGAATTTACTTTTGCCGAGCAAGCGGTACGTCCTCTGATCAAAAACGCTTGGGACAACCTGCACGCGCTGTGGCCGGGCAAGCAGCTTTCTATCGAGGGAGACGCTCTGATCCGTTGCGACGGCAAATGGCTGGGCGAGGCGTTCCAAAACCTGCTGAAAAACGCCTGTGAGCACACAGCGGAGGATGGTCAAATATGGGTTATACTTGAACAGGCAGAGCACACCTTCTATTGCTCTGTTGAGGATAACGGCGGCGGTGTACGGGAGAAAGATTTGCCGCACCTATTTGAGCGCTTCTATCGCTCGGAGGATCAGGCGCAAAGCGGCTCCGGCCTGGGGCTTGCCATTGTGAAAGAGATCGTGTACCGACACCACGGGCATGTCAGCGCTGAGAATGGAAAGAACGGCCTGCGGATCAATTTGGAGATCCCGATCCTCAACCTTACGAAAACGTAAGGTAAAAGTCACCGAAAAGTAAGATTCATCTGATACGATACAGGGGCTGGGAGATGCGCCCCATCTTGTAGGGGCGGCTATCAGCCGCCCGCTTTTCATTTTTGCGGTTCGGCGGGCGGCAGGTTGCCGCCCCTACGTTCCCGGCAATTCGACATTGGAGGTCAATATGAACATTATCAGCTGTGAAAATCTGACCAAGACCTATGGCAGCGCCGCCGCGCCTGTTCATGCGCTGCAGGACGTGAGCCTCACCTTTGAACAAGGCTCCTTTACCGCGATCACCGGCAAATCCGGCAGCGGCAAATCCACGCTCCTGCATCTGCTCAGCGGGCTGGACAGGCCGACCAGCGGCGAGGTCATCTATCAAGGGAAGAATCTCTTTTCCTACAACGACAACCAGCTTTCGGTGCTGCGCCGCCGCCGCTTCGGCTTCGTGTTCCAGAGCTATAACCTTGTCCGCGAGTTGACGGCACAGGAGAACATCCTGCTGCCCGTGATGCTGGACGGACGCAAGCCGGATGAAGCGCACATCGGCCATCTGATCGAGCTGCTGGGAATTGAGGATCGTCTTTCCCACCTGCCCGGCGCCATGAGCGGCGGCCAGCAGCAGCGGGTGTGTATTGCCCGCGCCCTGGCCAACAAGCCCGCGATCCTGTTTGCAGACGAGCCGACCGGCAATCTGGATGGCAAGACCGGGCGCGAGGTGCTGTCCCTCATGCGCACCGTAGGCAAGGAGCTGGGGATCACGCTCATCATGGTCACGCACGATCTCGGCGTGGCGGAACAGGCCGAGCGCGTGATCCGTCTGGAGGACGGCCAGGTGGCCGAGGACAGCGGGGCGGTGAGCGTATGAAGCGGCTCAGCATCAATCACATTTCCGCGGCGTCCATCCGCGCAAACCGCAAGACCTACCTGAGCCTCGCCGCCGGGATCGTGCTTGCGGTGGTACTGGCAACGGTCATGACGCTCTGTGCCTTTGGACTCATCGAAGCCCGGGAGCAGCAGGTCGTGCAGACCGTGGGTCATACAGACTGTATTTTGCTGGACGAGCCGGATGTTACAGACGAATCCTTGCGACAGAGCGGCTTGTTTGACAGGATCGGGCATCAGTTCGTCGCCGCCTCGATCAAGGACAGCAACGTATATCTGGGCTATCTGGACGAGGCGGGACAGGACATTCTCTGCCGCGCCCTGGCCGAAGGGCGCATGCCCGAGCAAAGCGGCGAGATTGCCATCGAGCGCAGCGCGCTGGAAAAATTGCGGCTGGAAGCGGAAGTGGGCGACACGGTGACCTGGACGCTGCTGCCCGTGGACGGCGTACCGGAGGAACACAGCTTTACCATCGTGGGTATTCTGCGGGAGCAGTCCGGAGCACTGGATGTGAGCGGCTTCGCCTGGTCCTCCGATGGCGTTCTGAACTGGCCTTCGGCGCTCATTTCCCCCGATGAATCCTTTGCAACCGGCCGTCTCGTGCAGCACCGCGCCATGACCTATGCCCCCTTTGCTTCTCTCTCCCAGGTGGAGAAGCGCTATGACTATGGCCGTTTCTTCGGCGTAAGCCGCACCCAGGCCGCAGTTTATCCCGTCGATCCCGCCGATACCGATATGGCGGCGTACACACAGTTGACGGGCATGCTGCTCATTCTCGGCGGTGCGCTGCTGCTGGCGGTCTGCATCGGTATCTCCTCGGCGATGGAGGGGGTGCTCGCCTCCAAGACCGAAGAGATCGGGATGCTGCGGGCTGTCGGCGCGACCAGGCGGCAGATCCGGCGCATTTTCGGACGCGACGCCTGGCTGTTGAGTCTCGTCGCGCTTCCTGTCGGCTTGCTGATCGGTCTCGGGTTGACCTGGCTCCTTTGCCACATGGCGCCGGACGAATTGGTCTTTGCGCCGCGCCTTTGGCTGCTGTTTCCGATCCTGCTCATTTCCGCGCTATGTATTGTGATCGCGTCCGGGCTCCCTCTGCGCCGGGCGTCCAGGCAAATGCCCATGGGCGTACTGCGTGATACGGCGCTGCTGCGCAAGGCGGGCAGCTTCAAGAGCAAAAGCAGCTTTCACGCTACCCAGCTGATCGCTGCGCGGCAGTTGCGTATCCATCCCTGGAGGCAGATCGGCGCCGCCCTGCTGGTGGCGGCCACTCTTATCTGCGCCGCGATTATTGGTGAGCAGAGCTACGATGCGGTGGCGGAGTTTGCACGCAGCCGACCGGTGGCCTTCTCGCTGACAAACCAGAAAGCGACCTTCTCCAACATGCCCTTTTCTGTGGTGCGGTCGGAGGTGCAGCTAAGTGAACAGGACGTGGCGCAGGTTCGAAATCTCCAGCTGGTGGACTATGCCAGCCTGGAGGCGGAAACAAAGGTCAATATGCTTCTTTACGGTGAGGTGCCGGATTACTTTCTGCCCTTTACAGGCGGCATCCTCGGCCAGGGGACGGACGGGGACGCCACCTGGATCTACAACATCTTTGGCGGAGGCAGCGGTCTGAACTATCTCAGTATTTCGCCGGATGACCCGGAACCGCCCACCCCCGGGGAGGACGCCAGCACGACCGAACGGCAGCAGAGCTGGGCATGGGAACACTATCACCAAATGCGCGCCCTCATGGAGGCCCAGGGGCTCGCGGGCAAGCCGGTGTGCTTCACGCTCTATGTCACCGATCTGAGCCGGGTGGACTACACCGACCGGATTGCCGAAGGCAAGATCGATTTGGCAGCCATTGACGCGGGGCAGCAGGTACTGGTCTACGCGCCGACCTATCATCTTTTCCGTCTGGAGGACGGCACGCGCATCGCCGCCGCCTCGGACGCCTGGGGCCGCGCGGCGTCAGAGGCGGAATTTGAAAACGACTTTTTTCACGCGGGCCAGACGCTGGAGCTGGTGCAGTTTGTACAAGAGCACCTGTTTGACAATATGAGTGAAGAGGCTCTGCGAACGAACTTTGCGCAGTTAACAAGGCACGATGCCTCGGTCGCCGTTGGTGCCGTTTTGAACGGCAAACCGATCCGCAACAGTGAGGTTTGTATCCTTACTACGGAAGCTGGCGCGAAAGCGCTGGGCTTTGAGATGACCGAGATCACCGGCATGGACATTTCTCTGACGCAGGACGTGGACCGGGAGACGGAGCAGGCGCTGGAAACGCGCCTGGAGCGCATCGCCATGCGCGGCGATATGACGGTGTTCAACTGGCTGCAGAGCTGGCGGGACGAGGTCGCCTCCATCCGCTCCGCTATGGGCCTGTTTGCGGCTATGCTGCTGCTGTTCTTCACCGTGGCCGTTGCTATGCAGGTGGGCAACGCCGGGCGGCGCATCCGCGCGGACGCCCGTATGATCGGTACACTCCGGGCCGTGGGCGCGGACGAAAAGGCCCTGCTGGGCTGCTACCGTCTGCCGCTGCTGTTAACTACCGGCATCGGCGCTGTTTTGGGTGCCGGTGCGTACATCGCTGTTGCGATTTGGTATCATGCGCAAACGACGATGCACATGCACACGATCCCTGTCCTTGCCGCCATGCTGATTCTTGCCGCGCTCTGTGTGCTGTGTTGCCTTGCCGGACTGCGGATGAGACTGAAGACGGTGCTGGATCAAAGCATTGTAGAGAACATTCGGGAGCTGTGATATGAAAAAAATACTGTTGATTTTACTGGTGGCTGTCTTTC
>CAMHRJ010000217.1 GCA_946187475.1 uncultured Clostridia bacterium
TTGAGCGCCTCGGCGTCCTGGGCGGGATCTCTGCGGCGCACAACCGCCAGAACCGCCTGGCCCTGGGCATGCTCGCGATCCTTCACGCCCACAACCGCGCAGCTGATTACATCGGGATGCTTACCGATCTCCCCTTCCACATAGGTGGGGAATACCTTATGGCCGTCAAAGCGGATGATCATGCGCTTGATGCGGCCCTTGATGAAAATGAAGCCGTCCTCGTCCATGGAGCCCAGATCGCCGCTGTGGACCCAAACCTTGCCGTCCGGATGCTGGATCATAACCTTTTCGCTCTCGGAAGGGTTATTGAGATAGCCCATCATAACGGCCGGTCCGGCGATGCAGATCTCGCCCTCCTCGCCGTATTCCAGCTCCTCGGTGGTGCCGGGCTTGAAGATGCCGATGGTGTTCATGAGAAGCGGATAACCCACGCTGAGCGAGCGGAAGTTGCCGTTGCAGCTGCATGCGGCAGCGGAGCTGACCTCGCTCATGCCGTAGCCCTGGCTGAGCGGGAACTTGGCGCCGCGCTCCTTGAGAAAGCCGTTGAGCTTGGCCTCCAGGCCGGCGTTCATGGTATCGCCGCCAGAGCCCGCCGTGATGAAGAAGTCCAGCCGGTCGCCCCGACGCATCTCTTTGCTCATCATGAGTTTTTCATAATGTGCGGGAACCATCAGCGTATGCTGGGGGTGATATTTGGTGATATAGCTGCCCACCTGATCGGCATCGAACTTGGGGATGATTACCAGTTCCAGCCCCAGAGAGAAAGGCATGTGCATGCTGGCCACCATGCCGTAGCTGGCGAAGGCGGGGATGATGTTCATGAACCGGTGGGTGCGGTCATATTTCACGCCGCAGTACCGGAAATCCATGGCCACAGCATTGAAGCCATCGTTGGAGAACATGACGCCCTTAGGCGCGCCGGTGGTGCCGCCGGTAAGGGCGATGCCCGCCAGTTGAAATTCGTCGTAACCCACGGTGGGGACGGTCTTTCCCGCTCCCAGCGCCAGAAACTGCTTCCAGTTAAGCACCCGGTCGTCCTTCGGCAGACGCACTTTGGTGCGCATCCTGCCATAGACGCCCATGAGGCCGGAGACGCTCTCCGCCGGGGAGAAGGTGATGATATGATCCACCTTGGACTGCTCCACCAGCTCCCGCACGGGCGCCGTGACCGTCAGGGTCACGAGGACGCGGCTTTTGGCGTTGGCCACAAAGTCCAGGATCACCGGGGCGGTATAGCGCGGGTCGATGACCATGGCGCAGGCGCCCAGCTTGTTCAGACCGTAGATCATGCTCACCAGCTCCGGCGTGGTGATGGCGCAGAAGGTGACGATGTCGCCCTTCTTCACCCCCAGGGATGCGAAGGCGGCAGCGGCCTGCTCGATCTTGTCCAGGAGCGCGCCGTAGGTGATGCGGCTGTTGATATAATGGATGGCAATATCCTCCCGGTGCGCTGAATTGACCGAGAGCATGTGCTGATAGATGGTTTCCCTGGGCAGCTGCGCCTGCTTGGCTTCATCCGTAAAAAACTGCAGCCAGGGCTTTTCCTCGGAGGGTTTGCGGCTCATAGTTTTATTTTCCTGCATTTTCCTTTTCCTCTGCTTTCCAATATCGGTTTAGATTAAATTATGCCGTTTGGACACCCGGAGCGCAAGCAATAATCCACCCGGATTCGTTCAGATACGAACAAATCCGGGCGGATTGTACAGGTTTTAAGAAAAGATCAGATTTTTATTCGTGCTGCTGCAGCCCCAGGAACACCTGTTCGCCGGCGGCTGCCATGGCGCCCAGGATGCTGCTGGCGTCCTGCACGTTCAGAGGCAGATGCTCCGACAGCAGGCGGTTCAGGACGCTGATGCCGCCGCTGATGACGTAGCAGCTGTAGAGCTTGTGACGCGCCTCGTCAAAATCGGCGCCCTCTTTGGCCATGCGCAGCTTCCGGGTGACGTCATAGATGGTGTCCTGGAACCGCTCGTCGAACTTGGGGTCGCCGTGCTCGCCGTTGAGCAGCAGGAAGAGATCGCCGTGGCGGGCGTAGAGCTCCACCACTGCCTGGATGGTGGGATACTCCCCGTCCACCCGGATGGGCGCCTGGTCCAGCTTCTCCAGAGCGGTGCGCACCTTCTGCAGCAGCTCCTGCTCGATGCTGTCCACCAGGTCCGGGATGTCCTGGTAATGCGAGTAGAACGTGGTGCGGCAAACATCCGCCCGGTCGATCAGCTCCTGGACCGTGACCTTGCGGATGGGCTTTTGCTCCAGCAGCTCGACGAACGCTTTTTCGATCAGCGTCCGGGTTCTGCGGGCGCTGCGGTTTTCCCCTGCTGTCGGTCTCATGGGCCGCCTCCTCTCCCCCTCAAGCCGGGTTTGGTTCTGGCTCAAGTATAGCAGAAGCCCGGCCGTTGTGCAACGGCAGTTTTCTCCTGCGGCCTTGCGCTTTTGGCGGATTTCGGATAAGATAGATTTGGAGGAATTCCCATGCATGATACGAAACAGGATTTGAATATGGCAAAGGAGCTGGCCCGGCGGGTGCAGGAACGCGGCGGCCGGGTCTGGCTGGTGGGAGGCTGCGTCCGGGACGGGCTGATGGGCCGGGAGATGAAGGACATCGACGTGGAGGTCCACGGCGTGTCTGCACCGGTGCTGGAGGAAATCCTCGACGGTCTCGGTCAGCGGATGGCCATAGGCGAGAGCTTCGGCATCTACGCCCTGAAGGGCTATGGCGTGGACATTGCCATGCCCCGGAAGGAGCATCTGCGGGGCCGCGGCCACCGGGACTTCGACGTGTTCACCGACCCGTTTCTGGGTGAGCGGGAGGCCGCCCGTCGGCGGGACTTCACCGTGAACGCCATGATGCGGGACGTGCTCACCGGCGAGCTCTGCGACCCCTTCGGCGGACGCAGGGACTTGAAGCGCAGGATCCTCCGGCATGTGGACGACGCCACCTTCCCGGAGGACCCGCTGCGGGTGCTGCGGGCGGCCCAGTTTGCGGCACGGTTCCAGTTCCGCGTGGCCAAAGAGACTCTGGCCCTGTGCAGCACCATGCCCCTGGACGCCCTCTCCAAAGAGCGGGTGGAGGGCGAGCTGAAAAAGGCACTGCTCCAGAGCGACCGGCCTTCGGTGTTCTTTCAGGTGCTGCGGGAGATGGGGCAGCTGCACTTCTGGTTTCCCGAGGTGGAGGCGCTGATCGGCGTGCCGCAGAACCCAGGATTCCACATGGAGGGCGACGTCTGGAACCACACCATGGCGGTGTTGGACGCGGCGGCGCAGTATCGGCAGCAGGCAGAGAACCCCTTCGGCTTCATGCTCTCGGCCCTGACCCACGATCTGGGCAAGACCGTGACCACGGAGTATGAGAGCGGGAAGTTTCACGCCTACGGCCACGAGACCGCCGGGCTGCCCCTGGCGGAGACGCTGCTCCGGCGCATCACCAGTGAAAAAGATCTGATCGACTATGTGCTGAATCTGACCGAGCTGCACATGAAGCCCACCACCATCGTGGTCAGCGGCGCAAGCGTGAAGACCTCCAACCACATGTTCGACGACAGCGTGGACCCGGAGGGACTGATCTGTCTCAGCATGGCAGATGGTCAGGGTACCCGGTCTCCCTACCCCTACGTCTCCTGCGAGGAGAATCTCCGGGTGCGGCTGGCCATCTATGAGGAGCTCATGGCACAGCCCCACGTCATGGGGCGGGATCTGATCGAGGCCGGGTTGGAGCCCGGGCCGGACTTCTCGGAGTTTCTGGCGCTGGCCCACAAGCTCCGGCTGGCAGGCATCCCGAAGGAGGAAGCGCTCAAGCAGGTGCTGGCCGAAGCCCGAAAGAAGCGAAAGAAAACAAAATGACGAAAAATCCCGATGCGGTAAACCGCATCGGGATTTCAATTGAAGCTCGCTTAGAAGAGGCCGCTGACGGAGAAGATGGCAGCGAAAACGGTGGAGACGACGGTCATCAGCTTGATCAGGATGTTGATGCTGGGGCCGGAGGTGTCCTTGAAGGGATCGCCCACGGTGTCGCCCACGACCGCGGCCTTGTGGGCCTCGGAGCCCTTGCCGCCGTGGTGGCCTTCCTCGATGTACTTCTTGGCGTTGTCCCAGGCGCCGCCGGAGTTGGACATGAACATGGCCAGCATGACGCCGGTGACGAGGGAGCCGGCAAGCAGACCGGCAAGCGCGTCAGCGCCCAGCAGCCATCCGACGA
>CAMHRJ010000218.1 GCA_946187475.1 uncultured Clostridia bacterium
GGCGTGATCCCGGCCTGCTTCGACTCTGAGGAGATGAATTGCCCTTATCTGACGGAGATCGTGCGCACCCGGGACCTCTCCGATCGCAAGGACGCCATGATTCGTATGTCGGACGCGTTCATCGCCGTTCCCGGCGGCATCGGTACCCTGGACGAGATGTTCAGTCTGATGGCCCAAAAGGCCTCGAAGCTGCTGGACAAGGAGATCATATTCTATAATGTCGGCGGGTTCTTCGACCCGCTGCTGGAGTTCCTGCAGACCATGGAGCGGGACGGCTATCTCTATACGGAGCTGCAAAGCCTCTATCGCGTGGAAACGCCGGCCACTCTGGGCTTAGAATAATCCTTAACGTCCCACTCCAGAAACAGGCTGCCGTTGAACAGCGAATAGATCAGGTCGTTCAGCAGTTCCCCGTCGGTGGATGCGCCGGCGCGAACATACGTGCGGGCAATGCTGGTGAAGCCGCCGGCCATGAAGTCCGCCGCGTAGGCGCGCACCTCCGGCGTCATGCTGCCGAGAAAGCAATTACAGTCCATAAAGGAATCGTAGAAGCCATCATACAATAAATAAATGATGTCATTGTCCACCAGCAGCTGCAGCAGCTTTGCGTGGGTGCGGATGTATTCGCCAAAGCCGGCGCAGAGCTGCCGCAGGGTGCTGCAGCCCTCGGCCTCCACATCGGGATTGTAGCAATACTGCTCCATGAGCGTATAGGTCACCACGTTCTCCTTCGACTCAAAGAGACTGTAAAAGGTCTGGCGCGAGACCTCCGCCTCCCGGCAGAGCTCGCTGACCGAAATGGCGCTGAAGGGCTTGCGCTCCAGCAGCCGGAACATGGCCTCCGACAGCTGCTGCTGGCTCAGCAGCGCGGTCTTGTTGCTTCCGCAATACATATGCTTTCCGCTCCCGTTCACAAATTGTTTGCAGTTGACCCCTTGACAAGTGTCAAGGCGTATGCTATGATTCTACCATAAACTTTACAAATGTCAAGGGAAATCGGTCTCGAAAGAGACCTATCTTTTCACCCTGGCATTAGCACTCGAAAGTCCTGAGTGCTAAAACTTAGAAAGGAGAACCGAAAATGGCAGTCTTTCCGATTTATAACATTCTGGTCGTTCCGGACGCGAATGTCTATTTCAAAACGGACTACTATCGCCGCGTGGCCGGCAAGCCCCCGGTGGAGGGCGAAAAGATCGTCATCATCGTGGCCAAGGAAGATCAGGAGCGTGCGGAATTCACCAATGACAGCTTCTACCCCATCGGTCTGAGCGGCGTCATTTCCGAAGTCAATTCCAACGGCTTTCTGGCCATCCGCACCGGTCACCGGGTGAACATCGACGATGTGGCGGTCTATCGGGACCACACCATCGATCTCTCCGTCTCCAAGCGTCGTGAAATCGAAGACCTGAGCCCCGAGGATGAGGCGAAGAAGCTTGAAGCCCTCAAGCGCCGCACCATTGAGTTCAGCAAGGACTACCGCTGGGCCCGGGCCGCACGGCCTTACATCGAAAGCTGGCATTCCATCGGCGACGCGGCGGTGGTCATGTCCCCCTGGATGCAGAACTCCAACGCCGAGCGCTACGCCATCCTCGCCGAGGACAGCGCAGCCAAGCGGGCAGAGATGTTGGAGCAGATCATCTATGAGAATCTGGAGATGACCAAGGTCAACCAGGAGGCGGAGGCCGCCCAGGAGGAAGATCATCAGAAAATCTACCGCGAGAATGCCATCCGCAAGCAGATGGATTACCTCCAGCGGGAGCTGGACGAGCTGCACCCGGAGGAAGTCACCGACCTGCGAAAGCTGGAGATCAAGGTGGAAGAGTCCGGCATGAACGACACCGCCCGCAAGGAAGCGGAAAAGGTGCTCAACCGCCTGAAGCACGAGGGCAACAACAGTGCCGAATCTGCGCTGCTTTATGACTATCTGGACTTCCTCACCAGCCTGCCCTGGAAGAAGGAAAAAGCCAAGGACATCGCTCTGGACGAGGCAGCGCAGGTGCTGGACGAGGATCACTTCGGTCTGAAAAAGGTCAAGGACCGCATCATTCAACAGCTGGCGGTCATGAGTCTCAAGCGTCAGCAGTCCGGCAGCATCCTGCTCTTCGTGGGCGCCCCCGGCACCGGCAAGACCAGCATCGGTCAGAGCATCGCCCGCGCCCTGCAGCGGGAGTATGTACGCGTGAGTCTCGGCGGTGTCCGAGACGAGGCCGATATCCGCGGCCACCGCAGAACCTACATCGGCGCCATGCCCGGACGCATCATGGACGGCATCCAGAAATCCGGCGTGTCGAACCCCGTCATGGTGCTGGACGAGGTGGATAAGCTCTACGGCTCCTATAACGGCGACCCCGCCAGCGCTCTGCTGGAGGTCCTGGACCCAGAGCAGAACAGCACCTTCACCGACCACTATCTGAACGTGCCCTACGATCTCTCCAACGTCATGTTCATCTGCACGGCCAACTCCGTGGACACGATTCCGGAGCCGCTGCTGAACCGCATGGAGGTCATCCACTTCCAGGGCTACACGCCCATCGAAAAGTTTGAAATTGCCAAGCGTCATCTGCTGCCCAAGGCCATGAAGGCTGTAGGCATCAAGGAGGACCAACTCTCCATCACGGATGAAGCTCTGGAGCAGATCATTTCCGACTACACCCGCGAGGCAGGCGTCCGCGGACTGAAAAAGCGCATGGATACCCTCTGCCGCACGGCGGCGGTCCAGCTGGTACGCGGCGAGGGCGAAAGCCTCACCGTGGAACCGGAGAAGCTGCGGGAGTATCTGGACATGGCGCCGCTGCACCACCGTCAGGTGCCGGAGAAGGCCAAGCCCGGCGTGGTCACCGGCCTTGCCTGGACCAGCGTGGGCGGCGAGATCCTCTACATCGAGACCATGCTCACCAAGGGCACCGGCAAGCTCATCATCACCGGCCAGCTGGGCGACGTGATGAAGGAGAGCACCCAGATTGCAGTCAGTCTCGTGAAAACCTACTTCCCCGACAAGGCAGAGCTCTTTGAAAAGAACGACCTGCACATCCATGTGCCCGACGGCGCAACACCCAAGGACGGCCCCAGTGCCGGTATCACCCTGACCACCGCTATCGCCTCTCTGGTGACGGACAAGTCGGTCCCCCCTGCCATGGCCATGACCGGCGAGGTCAGCCTCCGGGGCGGCGTGAATCCCATCGGCGGTCTGCCGGAGAAGCTCATGGCGGCCCAGCGGGCCGGTGTGAAGAAGGTCTTTATCCCGGCGGAGAACGAGGAAGATCTCCGCGACGTGGCCGAGGAGGTCAAGCAGCAGCTGGAGATCGTCCCGGTGAAGGAGATCCCCGAGGTGCTGAAGGCCCTGGGCATCAAGGTCAAGGCCCCGACCCTGCGCACCACGAGAAAGAAAACCGAAACCAAAAGCGCATAACTCCTTATACAGAATCCCTCTCATCGTTTGATGAGAGGGATTTTTTGCACTGATTACGAAACGTGATAGAACGATTTCAGATGTATATTGATAGAGGGCGTCAAAGGAGGCGAAGCCATGGAAGACGAACAGATTATAGACCTATACTGGGCACGAAATGAAGATGCAATATCAGAGACCGCGAGCAAATACGGAAGCTACTGCTTTCATATTTCATGTACCATCTTAGGTTTTCAGGACGCCGAAGAATGCGTCAATGAGAGCTACCTGCATCTGTGGAATGCGATTCCGCCGCAGCGTCCGAATCCTCTGAAAACCTTTCTGGGAAAAATCACGCGCAATCTGTCTTTACAGCGCTGGCAGAGCTTGCATGCGCAAAAACGCGGCGGCGGTCAAGTGGCAATCGCTTTGGAAGAATTGGAAGAGTGCGTCTCGAATTCCGATTCCGAGGAAATTGCCGATCGTTTATCGATTCAAAACGCAGTCAATCAGTTCCTCAGCGCGCTCCCCAAAGAAGCACGAATCTTATTTGTATTGCGGTATTGGCATCTATACTCGATCGATGAGATTCGCCAGCGAACCGGTTTCAGCGAGAACAAAATCAAATCCAGCCTGCATCGCAGCCGGAAAATGCTGCGCAGCCGTCTGGAATCGGAGGGAATCACGATATGAAAACGCAAAGGCTATTATTCTTGTTAAACGGGATGGATGATCAATGGCTTGAGGAAGCGGAACAGTATTCGTTTTACACATTCCGGAAGACACGATTTGCCTGC